>CBDVBS010000268.1:0-5608 GCA_965372275.1 uncultured bacterium
CAATTTTTCCGACATTGTCGGTCTGAGTCTCGACTATCAGACGGTACTTCTCCTCGCTCTGCTTGAGCTTGTTCTCGGCAGAGATACGCGCGATGACACTTCCGATATGGGTGGCGATGATTTCAACGGTGTTGCGTAACCGTGCGGGTATTTCGTCCTGCGTTCGTGACATGACTATCATGCCGGCGATGACCTTGGACTCGTAAAACACCGGGATAATGCTAAATGCCTTGAAACCGTAATCCTTCATTGCCTCGTCCAAATCTTTGCCAAGATCGACATCCTCGTTGTAGATAATCATCCCGCCAAGGATAAAACCGCCGAGTACTGAATCAGGTTTGAGGGTGCGAGACTGTTCGGCGAACTCCTCGGGCATTCCCTGGTATGAGGCAAGCTCGAACCGGCCTTCTTCGGGATTCAGGATGAAGATGCCGCCGCAGTCCATCTTGGCGGCATAGATTGCCGCGTCGAGTATAAGGTCGAGGGCATCATCAAGATTGGAGACAACGCTCAACTTCAGTGCTAAGTCGAGTTGCACCTTGTTGAGCATCCCCGCTTGTTTACGTTCGGTGATATCGCGTATGGCCACTACCCGTAATCTGCGGCCTTCGTATGGAATAGATCTCCCAATTGCCTCAATAGGGAAGGATTTCCCTTCTTTGGTTATTGCGACTGCCTCATACATCTTATCGTCTTCCGAACGGATTTTATCCCGTACCATTTCGTGGTAATCGGGATCGATGAAGTCAAATATATTCAAGTCTGCAACATTCGAAATATCGTGCCCGAGCATTCTGGCGAGCGACTGGTTTGCATCAATGATTACGCCGTTCTCGTGGATTATGATTCCCTCTAAAGTGGATTCCGACAACCTCCGGAACCTCTCCTCGCTATCCCTGAGCGCATCTTCGGTCTTTTTCCGTTCCGTCAGATCCCTGATGGCTCCCCTGATCCCGGCAAATTTCCCATTCTCTGTGAAGGGAACAGAAATAATTTCAATTGGGAAAGTGGTGCCGTCTTTTCTCAGGGCCATGAATTCTTTCGGACTTGGTTTTTCACCATTGAATAGTCCCTTTATGCTCTCGTACGCCCTTTCGTGATCTTCGGGGGAAATTACATCCTTGATGAATACCCCGCGCTCGAAATCCTCCCTTGAGTGACCGAATGTATCGAACGCTAAGGAGTTCGCGTAGGTTAACCGCATATCAAGATTGGCTTCGAATATGATTATCGGCAGGAGGTCGGTTGTTTCGCAGAATCGCTGCTCAAGGGCGATGTGAGATTCCTTTATCTTATCGGCCATGATGTTGAGCGAATCGGCCAGGTCTTCGATCTCATCACCGCTTTGGATATCGAGGCGATGGTCAAGGTCACCTCCGCCTATGGCCTCGGCACCTTCCCTGAGAATATTCAGTGGACGGTTAACCAGGTCTCTCAACACCAATGATGTTAGTACGAACAGGCCGCCGAAAAATATACCGGAGATACCCGAAAGTATAAGCGAATGCGTGATCACCATGGCTATGGGAGAGGTTAACGCGATGGCTGATGACTTAATCGCTATATCCCCGGGCTTCTTGTTGAACCCGTCTGTATCGCCATACCTTGCGACGAGCGTGGATGGGGCGACGGCGGGGTCGCCGTGGCACCGCATGCAAGTTTCATCGAAACGGATTGGAGTGGTGTACCAGAGATAGGGGACGTCGTCGCGCTGTATAATTCCTTCCCATTCAGTCAGGTTGGGATCGGCCATAAATGCATCGATGACCTTCAGTTCTGTTTCATCTGCCATGTTGCGACTGTTACGCGGGTTAGTGGTGGCGAATTTGAAGTAGTAGCCGGGGTTTTCTTCAAGGTAGCCCTCAACCACTCTGCGGGACAGGTAGGTAGTGGACATGGCCTCAGGGATGAACTCATCCTTGTCAACGATGTCCGTCATAATTGGCTGCAGGAGATCACGCACATAAGTCTGGGATGCCTCAACAACGGCAACGGTCTGCCGGCATTCCTCTTTGGCTTCACTTAATGCCTGGGCCTTACTCCAGTTGAAGATGACAACGCTGGTCAATACCCAGAAGATGAGGAAAAATCCACCAAGCCATCGATAGAATTTTATTTGCAGTTTAGGTCTTTGGGTTTTGTTCAGTTTTGTTTTCAGCGGCATCCTACCCTCTCCTTAACTAAAGGGTTTATCTAAAACGAAAAGCCGCGCAAATTGCAGCTATATTAGTTTCGCAGGTATTCCCGGGGAGTAATTTAACAGGTTTAATAGCTCTGAATATGAATCCATATATATGGTGGTCTGGCTGTGGTATCCCCTCAGGACCAAATACAGATACATCCCGTCCACTTGGCTTTTGCCAAGTTCTTTCCGGGTGGCACTGACTTGCCCCCATATTCTGTACCACTCAGAGTCTTCGAGGACAGCGGTGTCTTATCCGGGTGCCACGCCCAGTCCGAGTCTTCGAGGATGGGCGTGTTATGCTAAGCGCGCATCATTGGTCGCAGAGCGACCTATAGATACGCGCTACCCAAAAATAGATGCACGGCCCCAAAGATAGATGCACGGCCCCAAAGATACGCGCTACCCAATTTAAAGCTGTGTCGTATGCTGCAAGATTTATTTCCCGGCTTCAGAAAGCCGGGTTACATGAAGTCAGAAAGCCGGGTTACATGAAGTCAGAATGCCGGACTACAATAGTAAAGACACTATTTGAAATTTTCTTGTTGTACCGCAGGCATCTTGGGGCCGTTGAATAAGTAAGGATGTGCCGAAAAAATGGGACAGGCCTCAGTAGTGCAGGCGCTGGGCAATAGGTATAATGCGCTGTTCGGAAGTGACGTTCTCCATTTCTAAAGGCCAGTCCCTATTTTTCGGCTTTTTCAACAGCCCCATCTTGCCTGCATATTGAGTGTTTTACCTACGTCCTGTGGTTGTCTATTTCGTTGAAACACTCGCCATAAACAAGCTGCCTGATGTGGTCGTGCTGAAGGAAATGATGAGGGAAGCCAAGGTCAATTTGACTCACTTCATTCAATTTCATGATCTGCTCGTCTGTAAGGCCGTATTCCGTCGAGCGTATATTCTCTTTCATCTGATCCATGGTCCTTGCCCCGATTATCGGTATCACCACTCCGCGCTGCCGGCGAAGCCAGTTGATGGCGACATGCGAAGGCGCGCATCCGATTTCCCTTGCGACCGAGCCGACTTCAAGGGATATATCCATGTTGCGCTCGTTCAATCGCAGCCTGTTACTTGGAGCGCGCTTCGAATCCGCGACGGCATCGAGATTCTGCCCCTTCATATACTTGCCGGTCAATACACCCTCGCCGAGGGGAGCCCATGGAGTAACCGCGAGATCGAGGGCTTCCGCCATCGGGATGAGTTCCCGCTCCACCGTTCGCTCGATGAGACTGTATTCGATCTGCAGGGCCGTAAACGGACTCCACCCGCGAAAATCAGCCATCGTGTTTGCTCTTGAAACAACCCATGCCGGGGTGTCTGAGATGCCGATGTAGAACACCTTACCGGCGCTGACAAGGTCGTCGAGGGCGCGCATGACCTCGTCAACAGGCGTGAGATAATCCCACGCGTGAAGCCAGAGCAGATCGATGTATTCGGTATTCAACCGCCTGAGGCTTGCCTCGACCGACTGGTGCATATTCTTTCGATGATTGCCCGAAGCGTTGGGGTCATCTCCCCGCATGCTGAGGGTGTACTTCGTCGCGACCACAAACCGCTCGCGGTCGTTAGCCACGAATTCACCGACGAACTTCTCGCTTGTTCCATCGGTGTAGCGATTGGCGGTGTCGATGAAATTGCCTCCGGCGTTGGCGTAGATGTCGAATATTTTCCGGGATTCCTCTTTCGACGCGCCCCAGCCCCATTCCTCGCCGAATGTCATTGTGCCCAGGCATATTTCGGCAACTCTCAGGCCTGACCTTCCGAGCAATTTGTATCTCATGTAGAGTTCTCCTCACGGTTTGATATCAGTGAAGCTCATAGTGTCTATTAAAACCGAAATATGGAAAATGGCAAGGTGAATCAGATTAATCCGTTTGCCGAGACCCGATAATTATTGTGGGTTCATCACGCGTCCGACGAACAGGATCGATCCGGTACGGATGTCACGTATGAGATAGATAAACGGTCGGTCGATGTCCAGCACGATCGGTTCGGGTTCATCCATCTCAGCGGATGTCATCTCCATCATCACGGCGGTTGCGGCAGCGGCTTCGGTGCCTTCCTCATCTACTTTTATGAATGCCTTGTGGATGACATCGAAGATGTAAAGTTCCTTAGTGCCGTCCATGCCCGAGAAGTCGGCGTTGAATGGTTCAAACGCGGTGGGCATCCCCATCGCGGAGAGCGTGTCCTTCAAGTTGAAACCGGATTCGTATGTGAATTTGGGCATCGTTAGTCTGACTTCCCAGGAGGACAACCCGTCTATGATATCCTGGACTTTTTCAACATCCAATGAACCCTCGAACTCCTCGAAACGTCCTTCGTCCGGCATCATGATAACCATACCGAGTTCGAAACGTTCATAAGGCAGTTGGATTGCCGAACAGCCATCCTCGATATTGATTTTGAATCGTTCGGTCTGGTACATCATCGCCACTTCAACCGGATCGCCGTCGAGGGGATAGAAGTTGCCATCCTCTGTATTATATTCCTCGAACTGGAAGGCCCATGCCGCGTTGAAGTAGATGGCGTTCACGAGGATCATTCTTGTCAGGGCATTGACAGTGCCGGGAGCGAGCAAATCCTTTATCTTGTCCTCGGTCTGTTCTTCCACCCACTTATTGATCGTAACACGGGCTTCTTCGGCAGACGTGGCGAAGTCGGTGAGACGAAGAGGCGCGCCGTAATCCTCCGCTAAGATATTAATGAACTCCGGCTTGAATGCATAACCATTCTGTCCCCATATGGAATTAGCGATATTCAACTTGAATCCTTCCGTCTCATCCCACTCATCAGGAGCGGAGCGGCTCGCCAGGATGAGATCAAGCCGGTTGAATGCGGAATGCAGCAACTTTTGCGGCAGGGTGAATTGAAGCGTCTGGGCCATCTGATCTTCGGTTTCACCACGGGCTCCGGCGTAGGTCATCGCAAGTGCCAGGGAGATGCTGTATGGGGAATAGAGGAAATTGCCGTTTTCTGATCCGGCGAATTGATGATACATATCAAATGTGAACTCGGTGTTGCCGATTATTAGTTCGGCGATTTCATCGTCGGTGGCGTCGGGATCCATCTCCCGTCCTCCTGATGCGGTTGTCGTGGTAGGCGGTTCGGATGAAACGGCCATCCGTCCCGGTATGCAGAAACAGAGAATGAGGAGGATAACCGGAATCGATTTCCTGAGAACCGCATTGTTGATGCCTGACATATGGATCACCTCGATGAATATACAGCATTGAAATACAGCCTGGCGTGGGATGAAACATCATGTTATCAATCCATTGTTAGATCAATAATGTCACCATACCGATGTTTCATCAGTGCCTATCTAATTTTAGCAGAATGAATGCCGGTTCGTTCAGCCAACCCTTGATTAAATCATTTTAAGAGATATTCAGCCCGATTCATAATCATTAAAATCGATGT
>CBDVBS010000269.1:0-5599 GCA_965372275.1 uncultured bacterium
CATTTATCATCCATTGCGTTGGTAAGTGCTTCAATAATCCTTGGTTCCGATCCGATCTCTCCAAGACTATCAGCGGCAATGGCCCTTTCAATGTTATCCGCATCACTTCCAAGCACCTCAATCAATACTGAAACAGCCTCAGGGTCGTGCCCCATTTTACCAAGGGCACGAAGTGCTGTTTGTCTGACCCGAAATTTAGAATCTGACAAGTGTTCAATCAGCGTATCCACAACGCCGGGCTTGGGCCCCATTTCACCCAAAGCATGAACCGCAAGCACCTGAACTCGTTCATATCCATCATTTGAAGCTTCCAGCAGCGCTTCTACAAGCCCTTCTTCTTCACCACTATATTCCTTCAAGGCAAGGATCCCTGAAATGCGTACCTCATGGAAGGTATCGTTAAGCATATTCGTTAAAGGTTTGACCGCATCGTTCACCGGTTCGCCTTTATAGGCAAGTCGCCCGAAAATATCGGCGGATTTCATTCGTGTTCTCCAATCCCCGGTGCTGAGTGCTTCCAGGATTGATGGAATCGCATCATCGCCCATCCGTATTAACGCCTCTGCCGCACACTCTTGCTCATCCGGGTTCTCACTGCCCAAATTATCAATACAATAAGGAATCGCATCAAGACCAAATCCCGCAACAATCCTTGCGGTTGACTCTTCCGGTGTACTAATGCGAATAAGTATAGGTATTGCTTCCTTTGCATCAGGCCCGATCAAAGCAAGTGCTTTGGCAGCGGTTCCTATCGATTCAGGATCCCACACCCCGTCATTATCATCTACCAAAGCCCTTATAAGTGCCGGGACTGCAGGCTTGCCGATATTTGCGAGGGCTGCAACAGCATTCTGCCTCACATCGTCATCATAGTGATGCAACCTGCTTATATGCCACTGTATCCGGGCAAACGGCACGACCCAAATTCCGATCACAGCAATGGCAACAATTGCGATTATCGAAAGAATCCATTTACGCTGCTTCAATCCCATATGTGTATCCTCATATAATTATGACTACTGATACCTGTCTAATGTTTAAAATCTACTATAAGAACTCGTTTCTTGCAACACTCGACAATGTAAAACTGTTTCCTGATATAATGCTGGACAACAATAGGAGAGGTTAAACATTGCAGGACAATCACACCGAACCGCATTGGGACACATCGGCATTCGTGACAATCGATATGCAAAACGGTTTCGTTTCGCCAAAGATCGAGAAGAAAGATACGAAGGCGCATTCGATTGTCGCCAACATCGTTGAATTGCTCGGTGTATTTCGTGCGAAGGGCAGACCGGTTATCCAGGTTGTGCGCTCGTACCTGCCGGACGGTTCGGACGCGGATGTGTATCGCAAGGGAATCATCGAACGAGGTGAATTCTCATTAGCACCGGGAAGTGATGAGGCTGAACTTGTTGCGGCTCTCAAACCGGAAGGTTCCCCCGCGCTTGACTTCGATATCCTGAGAAATGGTGGATTTCAAAAACTCGGCCCGAACGAGTGGGCGATGTACAAATCCCGTTTGGGGGCGTTCTACAAGACGGGATTCGAAGACTGGTTGAGGGAGAAAGGTATCGACACCGTTGTTTTCGTCGGGACATTCTTCCCGAACTGCGTGAGGCAGAGCGTTACCGAGGCAAATGAACGTGATTTCAGGACGGTCGTAGTGACAGGCGCAGTCTTCGGTATTCATGATACCGGTGAGAAGGAACTTGAGGCGATCGGCGTTGCCTGTATGAAAACCGATGAGATCCTCGGATTGATATAAGATAATAGGTAATCCCAGTTATCGGTGTTACGGGTTCTTAGTATTTCACGATAGAGGAACCGCATCTAATATATTGATAGATATCGGGCCTAAATGGGGTATAAAATCATCGGAGGCCGAGATGGGAATTACTCGTACGCTCAAACTAAGCATAGGCGTGTTATCTCTTATTTTTATCGTTGGATTCGGGTGCTCGTCAGGTGACGGTTTCACTCCGGTTTCACCTGAACAGCCTGGCCTGACAAGGGCATCAGACGTAAGTCATTCCTGCTGGGGATTCTATCAGTTTGTATGTGATCCAGAAGCCGGGACAATCGACATCATCCCCCTGAGGGAAGCCTACATGCACCTCAACGCCCTGCCCTTCCTCGAACCGCCACCGCTGCTCAACCTGACACTTGAGTCTCTCGAATTCAACGGGGATCTCATCGAAGCCGACATCGGGCTGAGACATCCATTCCTCGGGCTGGATGAGTTTTCAGGATTCGATGTCTGCGGGATCGTAATCTCGAACGGGTCATACACTGGATATTCAGACACGGATATCCGTATTGCCGGGCCTGGTGACTTCTACCTGGTGAATGCCGACGGCCATGCTCGATGGTGGAATCCGGAGGAATTCCCGGTCAACCAGGGTACGATGTTCTCATACAACGACGGCCTTCTCGGCGCACCTGACAGCTACGCCGATTATAACGCGACACTGAACGGCTACAAGTATTTCGCCGACGGGCTTGAGCCGGATGACCCGGTTACGGCACTGGACGCGGCAAACCGTGGCTTGTTCAGCGCGGGTCAGAAGAATATCAGGCACTACACCCTGGATATGGGCACTGCCGGACTGATATTCAACTACGCCATCGACGCTAACTGGGTATTCCCCTCGGGCGATGCCCCGTGGGTTGCTCCCGATGATTTCGCGCCGGAAGCGAATCGTATTGAACCGTACTTGGTTGAAGTGACCGAGACGAACAACACTCTCTGGCACGACGGGACGGGCTTCGGTGGACAACTTTCACTCAATATCAACATCTATGACTGGTACAACATCGACCAGGACTGGCTGCGCGTTGAATCTCCCGGCACGTTTACATCCGTCGATCTGACCACGCCGACAGGCGGAGGCGAGGAGTATTCCACGTTCCATGCCGATTTCACCACAGTTACACTCGATTCAAGCGATGACCTTATGGTCCTCATCACTGCGTTTACCGAGGATGACGGATTCCAGGGCTTCGTCATCGGCTCAACCACCGCCGCTTATAAAGTGCATTACGCTGATGTTGACGATGAACCGTCGGGTCCCGCGCCAACCGCCGTGGCGGACAGCATCCCGATTATCGGGTTCACCAACTTCGAGGGCGATTTCATCGGCAGCGGCACAACCGGCACGGTGACCCAGTACGAATGGGACTTCGATGGCGATGACACCTATGACTGGTCGAGCCCGATAACCGGGGACACAACTCACGCATATACATTAGAGGATGAATACGACGCTACACTGAAAGCATCCAACGGCAGCAACTTCACGACCGATATCGTGGGGATTCGGATGATCGATCCGTTGCCGATCATATCGAACGGCAACTTCTGGGACTACTCGGGTGATCCACCCACATGGGCAGATTGGATCCTCACTGAAGGCGGCACATGGGGCAATTTCATCCACTCCGCGGAAAACAGCAACACATTCAAACATTACCTGCATTTCTTCAGAGACGATGCTCACAATGACGGCGGACAATCAAGGCTGATACAAGAGCTGGACATTGACGTGACGGAATATGATCAGCTCTACTTCAATGTTTTCTTCAGGTTAATCACGCAGTCTTGTCCCGGCGATGGCTATTGGGCGCAGTACGGCGGATGGGGTGATTTCCCGGTTGCCATTTACATATTCTACTTAAATCAGAACTATGAAGAGCGGTTTGTATGCTTCGGTTATTTAAAAGACGATGCCAAGAATTATCATAACGAAGAATGGGAATGGGATACGGATGATTTCCACTACTGGCATCCCGGTTGCGCGCATTATAAATACGAGGCGGATGTACCTCTTAACGTGTGGCATGAGCGTAAGTCCATTGACCTGATGTCACTTGGCGAAGACGCGCCCGCGGAACTGACAAGAATCTGGATATGGACAAACGGATGGGATTACGAAACTGACTGGGTTCTTCCCTGGTTCAGTGACCATTAGTGCGATCTGACATACCGGTATCTATCGGCACTCCGGCGGTTTGTAACCAAAACATCGGGGGGATACGGGGCTGTTTAATCTTTTTTGCCCAGGATAGATTATTTTCGGCTTTATAATTGGCATCTCAGTATAATAGATATAAAATGCGGGGCGTTCAGTACGGGGCTGGGAATTATTGAATACGTACTGGAGGATAATGATGCGCAGAAGAGTATTCCGCCCCGGTCTCTTGGCATTTCTAATTCTATTCTCAACATTCGTATCAGGTTGTTCAAATCCTTCCCCCACCAGCATTTCATTAACGGATGATGAAAGCCGAATATGTGAACTATCCCACCAGCTCTGGGGTGTTTATCAGTTCGCCTGCAATCCTGAAACGGAATCCATCGATGTTGTCCCGTTAAGGTCGGCTGATATGCATGTCAACGCAATTGTCTTCTTAGAGCCGCCTGCGTTGGTGTTGCTCTCTCTCGATTACCTTGAATTCGAGGGTAATCTGATAACCGCTGATATCGGTTTGAGACACCCGTTCCTCGGGTTGACCGAATTCACCGGATTCGATGTCTGTGGCGTGTTTATCACAAACGGTTCGGTAACGGGATTCGTCGATTCCGATCTCCACATGGCAGGCGAAGGGGACACACGCCTGTTGAACCCCGACGGATACACCCGGTGGTGGAACCCTTCGGAATTCCCGATGGATGGAACGATGTTCGGTTACAAAGACGGGTTGTTAGGCGCACCCGACTCGTTCGCCAATTTCAACTGCACGATAAACGGCTATAAGTATTATGCCGATGACCTCGATGCAGAGGCCGATTACATCACGGTTAACCCCGCCAACCGGGGAGTGTTCTCCGCCGGGCAGAAGAATGTACGGCGTTTCGAGATCGAACTCGGCGATGCCGGGCTCGTTTTCAACTACGCCATCGACGCATGCTGGGAATTCCCGCAGGATAACTATCCCTGGACCGCCCCTGACGATTTCTCACCGAATGCCAACCGCGTTGAGGCGCGGGGAGTCGATGTAACCGAGGTTGACAACACACTCTACAACGACGGCAGTAATTCCGGCGGAGGGCTTTCGCTTTCGATTGATGTGTATGACCACTTCAATGTTGATATGAATTCTGTCCGCGTGGAAAGCCCCGGCAACTTCGACATGGTTGAATCGTCAACACCCACCGGCGGGGGCGTTGGATTCAGCACATATGAAATCGATATCACCGACGCAACTCCCTCCGAAAACAGCATAGATCTACTGATAACCGTTGAATGCGAAGAATCCGATTACCAGGGATTACTCCCGGGTATTTCGCAGGCATCTTACTTCACGTTTACCGCCGAGGTGGCATCATGCACGCCTGCCCTGCCGGTTACGGGCAATGTTCTTCTGGAGACAATCAGGGATTCATCGGAAATAATCACAAGTCTCAGAATAAGCTGGACCGGCACCGGTTCACCTGAATACGCCGTATATGCCGACACCGATCCTTACGGTGGTTTGGATGATTTCTCCGACCTGGTAGGCACAACTACAGGTGATTTCCTTGTATTCAATTCGAGTAGCTGGTCAAGTTACAGTACGAACGCCGCTTATGCATTCACTGTCCGCGCCCGGCCAC
>CBDVBS010000270.1:0-5598 GCA_965372275.1 uncultured bacterium
TGGCCCGAAAAGTTCCATGGCTCACCTCTTATTCCCTGCCATGAGGAAGGTGGTTAACGGGTAAATTATATCAGGAATTATAGGCTATACGTATGTATAGTGCAATTTGCGCGGGGAAATTAGGGGACTGTCATCCTGTCTTCAGGTGACTGTCCCCTTAACAGATGAGTCAAGATGGGGACAGTCCCGCGAAGACTTGGGACAGTCCCCATTGGCGAGGGGGATGAAATTAATTTCTGCTTCAAATCTGGGTGCCGCCTACAAACGAGTCTTCGAAGTTTGTAGGTGACTGAGCTAAGTATTTCGCAGTAAACAAACGATATGAGACACCCACAAGCACATACAATTCCCGTAGAAAATCTACCACCCGTTGTGCTTGTGGGCGGCACCAGGGTTTTTATGAAATTTATACCCGGCAAAGGATTGCCGGGCTACGTTACCAAGCATGCCACCTGATGAGCTATATTGGGGACAGTCCCCAATGGCGTTCCCATTGGCGAGAGGGAGGTGATTTATTTCCCGGCATCAGAATGCCGGGTTACATGAAGTCAGAACACAGTTACATGAGTAAAGAAACCAATCGAATTATTCTTGCCGAAAAAGGCGGTTTGAAGAGTCAAAGAATCAAATCCAGATTAGAGCGGTTTGCCGCACTTGAGACACTTGGTATCATCCTTGCCACACAGACGGCATAACACCGCTTCCATACGCTGCGCTATTAAGCGCTCACCACACCTCAAACAGGTCGGTTCATTCATCGCGCATTCAGTACAGATCTTACCAGGTACGCCAAGACCGACGATATGGGTGCCACACACGGCGCAATTACCCCTCTGACGCGCACACGGGAAACATATCATTGCATTCGGCATATTAAAATCCTCCATTCACTATTTATATCGAGACTTACTAAAATTACCATACAACAAGACAAATAAAAAGCGCGGATGAACAACCCGCGCTGTTGTGTCGCGATAATCCCCCTACACGGGGCGTATCTCGATCCCGTCGGTGACTGCACGCAGCTCAACCCTGGAGCCCTTCTTGATAACGTCAAGCTGGGTGTTCGTCAACCGAACCTTCCCTGACGGGTCATAATCAACAGCGTCAACTGAACTGAAGAACTCCCCCTTATCCTCAACGCCCACTTCAGTCAAGAGGGCGTCGGGTGAACACAACTTGTCAACAAGACTGTCATATCCCTTCTTACAGAGAAAACGAAACAAGACACCATCCTTGTCCTTGATCTTCACGGCTATCAATTTGCCGTTCGACGAATCGGTCAGTGCCGGTGGAATATCAACCCAGCCCTGATCGTCAACTGCCCGATGTTCTTTCCAGTCATCGGGAACATCCAGTTGAAATTCCTTCATTACACATGGATGATCCGTGGGTTCCTTGTGGCTGGAAGAAGGCCTCAGTGTCCTGTGATAATCTTTCATAATTCCATCCTCATCTTCTCAAAACCCGCTTATATAGCAACTCTTAGAATTATACCAGTCTACGCACCGCTCAACAAGGGCTGAAGCGCAATCCCAATCATCGCCCCATTAATTGCATGGCGCGCGAAGTTGGCATATAATTCTTTCGCGAAACGGCTATGATCGCTGTATGCCGCTTCATCTCTTTAGATGCGGTTTGTTGCGCAAGGAATGAGCACACAGGGGGATACGGGTATTATTTTTGATTCCTGATGATCCGAAGGACATACGCTGGTGGATAACGAAAAGAAGCCCGAAGAAAAACTCAAAGCGTTCGTTGAACTTTGCAGGCCGTTTACGATGTTAGCTCCCGCCGTGGGTGTTTACGCGGGCGCGATGATGGCCGCGAAGGGTGAGTGGCCCGGTACGGTATGCATCGTCGCCGCCATAATCGGGGGCCTCCTGAATGCCGCCAGCAATGCACTCAACCAGATTACCGACCTTGATATCGACCGCATGAACAAACCCGGACGTCCGATACCCACGGGGCGCATATCTATCAGAACAGCAGCGACGGTTGCCGCAATTATCTACATCGTCAGCCTCATCGCCTCGTACATTATCGGATTCGGTTTTTTTATCGTTATACTCGTCGGTGCGTTTCTGAGTATTGCCTATTCAATGCCGCCGATACGCACCAAGAACAACCCTTTTCTCGCCAATCCAACCATGGCGTTTGCGCGCGGTATTCTCCTGATATTGGCGGGATATGTCGTACAACTCGAAATCGGTATGACCGATGCGTCAATGGGTGAACACGTTGCCCTTATCTGGAGCAGCCCGGCCCCGTGGGCGGCGGGAATCATCATGTTCCTGTTCCTGCTTGGCGCCGCCAGCACCAAGGATTTCGCCGACATCGAGGGGGATAAAGCGTTTGGAGCCCGTTCGATCCCGGTGGTTCTCGGTATCAAGCGCGCGGCATGGTTCATGGCCCCGTTTTTCGTTATCCCATTCCTGCTGATCTACCCCGCCGTGGCTCTGGGATACCTTCTCCCCGCCACCCTTCCACTGATTCTGCTTGCACTATACGGAGTATATATCGCATGGCTTATCGTACGCGATCCCAATTCACTTGCACTCGAAGGTAATCATCCATCGTGGAAGCATATGTATCTGCTTATGATGCTCGCGCAGATCGGATTCGGGATTGCATATCTCATCGGAACCTGATATTGGAAATGACACCCTAATCCATCTCAATCTAATTTAAAAATAGTATAATCAATAAATAAACCCCATATACACGAATGAAAACCCAATGAGGCGGGTCGTGTATTTGTGCCGGGAGGGCAAAATGATGTTCAGGTATTTCAAGTTGAATCCCTCAGCTTACGCAGTGCTGATTCTCCTCATGATCCTTACAGGTTGCAGCACAGGTTCACCTGTTTCACCAACCGCACCAACTGAACCAACGCGCGCGGAAATGTCGTATGCGGGTGAAAGGCTCCTCATAGGCTACTGGCATATCGACATCGACCCGGTGACGCAGGAAGCCACGCTGGTGCCGTTACGTGAAGCCGGGTTCCATCTGAATGCAACTTACCTGATGGAGAAAACACCGCCTATGAAGATACAGCCCTCGGTACTGGGGCTCGATGTGCCATCAAACCAGATGGCCGTCAGGGTTACGCTCATTCATCCCGACCCGACACCGTTATTCTACGGGTTCGATGTCCGTGGGATCGTATTCACTCCTTCCACATACTCCGGTTGGAACAACCCCGACCTGCTTCTTCCACTGAATGGCGACAGCCTGTTCCTGCGTAACGCGGACGGTTATACACGCTGGTGGAATCCCACCGAATTCTCCGACAATGACCTGGGGTTGTTATCGAAATATGTCGATGGCAAACAGGCTCCCGCATATACGGGAAGCGGAAGTTTCAACTACAACGGGACCGTCAATCCATATAAATATTTCATCACCGGGCATCCCGACAGTTTCAATATCGGCGATCCATTCAACCTGGAAGACGGCATGGATCTCGTGGAATATTTTTCCAACCCGGATAATTTCTCCAACCAGGCGGCCATCCAGCCCGGCAGCACCGGCTCCCGCATCTACCAGTTCTTCATAGGCCCGGATTTCCTGACGAATTTCGGGTTCAACTATGCAATCGATGCATCCTGGGCACTTCCGACAAACCCGATGAATCCGACACTCGACGATTTCCCATCACGCGCGCATTGTGCCGAACCGTTCCTCCTTGATATGGAACTGGAAGATAACAGCTTGTATTACTTTGACGAATATACCAACGGCGGTGAATTGAGTTTCCTCGTGCGCGTTTGGGACTGGCAGGACTACAGCGACACTGCGTTCTTCGAAGCAAACACACCGTTGGATGACACTCATGGAGCACTCACGATAATCGGCCGCGACGGATTCCTCGATGGTTCCCTGCCTGATGTCGAATTCGTATCGGCAAGTGAAACGACAAGATCATTGACATACCGTCTTACATTCACACATCCCACGATACCTGATTTCGGGCTCTACGATGTGATGCTCATCGCTCAACACTCCCGGACATACCCTCCGAAGTTCGTGGATCTCGATGATGTATATATCGCATCATACCTGCCCATGCCCATGTCAGTACTGGTTCTGCCGGTGGTACCGGAACCATTCGATCTGCCATACATAGACCCGATGGACCTGACGACCGATGATTTCTGGACTGTTACCGAGTTCCATAAAGACCCGCCATTCTCGCCGGTTGAACCCCAACCGGATATGGAAGACGGCGGTTATTACCACTGGGGGCTGAGTTATATTGAAGAATCATGGTCGTCCCAGGTGCACTTCATGGGCGGTGAACAAACCCAGGACCTCAACAGCTATAACAATCTGATGCGCAACGCGTTGATTTCACCCTTGATGACCTTCCCGCTGTCTGGGGCAATTAAGGTGACACTCGAACACACCTTCTCAATGCAGCCTTTCGACGATTTCGGCGAAATCATCTTCATCTGGGAAAGTGGAGCCGGCGGCACAACCTACCACCCCCTCATCTTCAACCACTTTACCGGGGAATTGCCCGGAAATACATCGGGAATTGCGGACGGTATACGGACTGACACTTTCTATGTAGATTCATTAACCAGCTTCGATGGCCAGGATGTTAACACCTTCACGCCAAGCCCGGGCGGTACTTTCAGATTGGCTTTCCTCTTCGATTCTGATGAGGATGTCAGCAGCACATACCTTGGATGGGAGATCGGACATCTGGTTGTCGAAGGTGCAACCCCCTGGGATGACCTGTCGATGCTGGTGGAATACCATGAGCACTTCGATTCGGATTTCCCAACGCAGTCTATGTGGGAATTCGTTGACGCCGGTACGGAAGGTGAATACTGGGGGCAAATCGATTTCGTCTATCCCGGAGATGACGGGACATTCCTCGATGCCTGCTATGAACTTTCATCCATCTACGATTCAGGCCTCAACGAGGAAGCAATACTCACTATCGACCTTCCCGATTCAGAGCAGATAATTATGCAGATCAGGCACCGGATGTTCCTCGATCCCGGTTCGCGCGCATTTCTCGCAATTAACGACATCGACGGATATGACCCCGGCGAGGAATTCACGATCCCGTTCCCCTGCTACTTCGGCGGCCTCTACCCCTACACCTTCACCCGTGATACCGTCTTCTCCGGCACCATCGATCCCGGCGGGGATAACAACGTTGCCGAAGGATGGGGCCATTTCTGCTGGACCGGCGAGAACCCCCGCGGCTTTGGCACCGTGGAAGAGCCGCCCGATGAAATTTCGACATTCTTCGACCTTACTTCATATGCAAACCAAACGGGTGTTCAACTCCGATTCATATTCCGGACTGGTGATGAAATCATCGACCCGTTCTTCCCATTCACCGGCACCGACTACTCGACCTGGCGTATCGAGGAAGTGACGATCAAGGCGCTATAGATCATTGTATGTCTCAATCCGTGTGGCACCCTTTTGTCTTCAAAAGGGTGGTCTTCTTTCCTATAACCGCTCCGGGTGCCGCCTACAAGCGAGTCTTCTGTTCAGACCGGAGACATGGCGTACAGGTTGTCGGGTCCGGGTGCCGCCTACAAACGAGTCTTCGAAGTTTGTAGGTGATCAATA
>CBDVBS010000271.1:0-5573 GCA_965372275.1 uncultured bacterium
TATCGCCGGTTCCGGTTGCCGGATCGAGGGTAATCTGCCACAGTCCGAAACAGGCCGTTGTTCCGGATTCCCCTATAGCCGCTGTATTTGCTTCACTGGTGGGAGGGACAATGATGCCGCCGTCACCGCTGGAGCAGGATATAGCGAAAGTAAGCAGGATGATGCACGTGAGTGCATAGAGAACTGATAGTCGCATGATAACCTCCTGACAATTTTACGAGTTTTGAAACCGGGTTTTACTCCGGTTACTGTGACTACAATTATATACCCTGAGCATTCCTCATCCAAAATACTTAGATGCCATTAAGGTGAGTAAAATTACATTTCTTACAGGAACTTAGATGATTTTCTTCCGCACCCAACCGCTGAACAGGTCGAAGGCGAGTACGACGATGAGAAGAGCGATCAGGGCTGTGGAGACTCTCTCATACTTAAGAAGCTGGATATTCTCCTGAAGGTAACTGCCGATACCACCAGCGCCGACGAGTCCGATGACCATCGACATGCGCACGTTGATATCAAGTATGAAGAGCGAGTAGGCGATAAGATATGGATAAACCTGCGGGAGGATGGCGTACCATACCACTTTCGGCTTGTTGCCGCCCATCGCGGTCATCGCTTCTATCGGGCCCTTCTCGACCTGCTCGATCGATTCCGCGAACAGTTTCCCCAACTGCCCGATCGAATGGATTGCCAATGCGAGTGCACCGGCGAATGGGCCGATCTTGATGAGCGTAACGAGGATGATCGCCACCACAAGTGCGGGAACGGCGCGTATGAGTGAGAACAGCCCCCGGAAGCATACATAAACCACCCAGCCCAATCTGGATGAACCGGTCACATTGAACGCCGCGAAGAAGGACAGGGGGAAGGTGATGAGTACGGCGAGGAGTGTGCCGAGTATGGCGGTCTGGATGGTGACCAGCATATCGTGGCCGACTCTTTCGGTGACATTGCTTGAAAAATCCGGATGGAGCAACTCCTCGATGATCCGCGATTCCTTCCAACTGTCCTTAGCCCTTTCGATATCTTTCTGCGTCAGGTCCATCCCCGTCCACGACCACCAGAGGATTGCCATGGTGACGATGATAATCGGGATAAGCCAGTAGTTCGCGCCGCCGGGAGGTTTGATGGGCAGGGATGTTTTTCTATTTCCGGTTTCGTTTTCAGGCAATTTATATCACTACCGGCTTTACGCCATAGACGATTTCATAAGTATTCGCATCCACGCCTTCGGGTGAGCCGTCGTAGATGAGTTTTCCATCGGCCAATCCGACAATACGGTCGCTGAATTCCTTGGCGAAACTCAAGTCGTGCAGGTTGCATACAACGGTTATGCCGTCGTCGTGGCATATGTTCCTGAGATGTTCGAGTATTGTGCGGCTCGTGGCCGGGTCGAGGGATGCGACCGGTTCGTCGGCGAGGATCATCTCGGGACGCTGCATCAATGCCCGGGCGATACCGACGCGCTGCATCTGCCCGCCGGAAAGCTGGTCGGCACGGTTGTAGGCCTTGTCGGCGATTCCTACACGCTCAAGGCAGTAGCGGGCATATTCTTTTTCATCACGGGTGAATAGGTGGGCAAGAGAAGACCTGGTCGATTTGTAGCCGATACGTCCGGCGAGCACATTCTTCAGCACGGTCAGGCGGGGGACAAGGTTGAAGTGCTGGAAAATCATACCGATATGACGTCTGAATCTGACGAGTTCATTTCCGTTTAGTTTATGGATATTTATCGGAGAACCGTCCGCCGGGTAATAAACCATGGAACCATCGGTCGGATCGATCAGGCGGTTGATGCATCGCAGAAGGGTTGACTTGCCCGCGCCGGATAATCCGATGATGGAAAGCATCTCCCCACGTATGACATCCATATCGAAGCTCTCCAGCGCGGTAACGCCGCCTTTATAGACCTTGCGTAGGGATCTAATTTTGAGATGTGTGTCAGTCAATCTGTTCCGTCTTCTTCCAGCTTATTGCGCAAACGGCATCCATCTGGAATAATACATTATGGAGCTTGTGCTTACAAAGGCTGTTTATGCAACGTCGGACTAAAATAATAGTTTTAATAATCTTTTTCTCAGCGATCGCGTTTTTTCTCCTTATCGGTTTATACGCTCACCTGTTTGAGCAATACCAGAAGGAATACATCGCGAGCATTCAGGATGCGATCATCAAGATCATCCCGGAATGCCCTTATGACAAGCGCAACATTGTGTTCGTATGCATTGATGGACTGCGCTATGACGAGGCATTCGCCGCCGAGGATGAATTTATCCCCCACATCTGGAATGACCTTCGCCCGGAGGGGACGATATTCACCAATTCGTGGATCGAATCGGCATCACTGACGACCACCGTTCATTCCACATGGCTGGCCGGCAATGAGCAGTACTTGAGTAACCGGGGTTATATACATCCGACATTCCCGACATTTATCGAGCTTTACCGTGATACACGCCGTACATGGTTCGAACGGGAATTCGAGGAGAAACTTCCGAAGCCGTCCGGGTTTTTCCCGCTAAGTGAGGATACCGAGGCTAAGGTGCTGGAAATCGTCGGCAGTGCGATGGATTTCCCCGTCGAACGGACTTACTGCGTCGTCGGGAAAGACAGGATACTCGATGCGGTGAACATCTCTTCGCACCCGGCTTACGGCGAGGAGTTCGATTCGATACACTACCATTCGATGCCCGACAGCGAGGTTTATAACATCTTCGAAGCACGGCTCATGGCACATAAGCCGAAGATGATCTTCCTTAATTTCGCTGATGTGGATGAAGAAGGGCATACCGCGGACTGGCGAAAATATACGGATGCCATCAGGCATGCCGACGAGCTTGTCTGGGAGATGTGGAACTACCTGCAGTCAGTCCCGGCATATCGGGACAAGACCAACCTGTTTATCATGGCTGATCACGGACGTCACGATGATGCCCACGGCGGGTTTGCGCATCACGGGTGCAGGTGCGACGGTTGCCTGCATGTTCCAGCATTGATGATGGGTCCTGATTTCAAGAAGGGCGCCGTTGTCGATGAATACATGAGCGAATATGATGTCCAGATCACAATCGGTGCCACTCTTGGTATTGAAACACCGTTTGCGAAGGGCAGGGTTCTTGAGGAAGCACTGGTCGATCCCGGCTCTTTGCCGACTCCGATGGAGACGGAACGTACGAAGGCTCTGAAGGAAGAGATGAAGATCCTTCAGTCGGATTCGGTGGGTGACTGGCTGATGTGGGCGGATGCGAATATCGGGATTGATGATCTCGCCGATGTCGATGATTTCACGCTGATGACTTACCTGATGGGGCGGGTGGAATGTGTCAGGAAGCGGGGGGAGGATGCCGGGGCGGTTAAGAGAATGATCAAGGCGAAGAAGGATTCACCGGGCGTGGCTTTGCCCGCTTTATGGTTAGCCGAATATTCGGGAGATGAAGCGAATGCGAGGATCGCGTATGACGCGGCGGGTGAGATGTACGAGAATGTGAAGCGCGGGTCAACCGATTGGCTTTCCCTGCGGGAAGTGGCTGTTTATGGCCCGGGCCTCTGCCAGGCGGGTGCTTTTTTCGACGAGAAGGCCTGGATGAAGAAGGGTGGGGAGATCCTTCTGCGCAGGATGGAAGCCCTCGAAGGCGTGGTGGCGACAAAGGGAACTATAAACGACTTCATTTCACGCTTCGACTACTTCGATCCCGAAAGCGGTATGTATGTCCGTAATATTACACCACGCGAGAAGGCTCTGTTTTTCGCGGCGTTCGGATTGGCATTGGAGGATAACGAGGACAATTTTGACGATGAGGATTTCTACCTGCTGAAACGTAACCTGCGCCTGCAAATGGCATTCGCCGCGCCGGATTGCAACGAGATGTGTCTTTATGCCGGGGAGAACGGTGCTGAATATTCGGCGGCGGATATCGCGACGAATTATATCTACGACGCGGTCATTGCCCCCCTGACTCCGTGGGAGAAGGATGAATTCATTGCACTTGGTTATGGACCTGAAATAAACCAGACGGCGATCGAGGATTTTCCGGCGGAGCATTATTTTTACATGTTGAATCTCGGGAATGCATTCCTGAACAGCGGGACGAACTATAACAAGATACGTATCACTATTGACTGGGATGAGATATTCGCCGATGCCGGTGATGATAAATCAGAAGCCATCACGGCTCTCGGCGCTGCCTTACTCGCTGGGGCAAGGTGGGATGCCGTGCCGGATGAGAAATATACGTTCAACCTGTTTCCCCCTGAATGGATGTAGGAAAAATTTCAATCTCTTTCTTATCTGGATTAATGTAACCCGGCATTCTGATGCCGGGAATAAATTCTTCATGACGGGGACAGTCACCTGAAGACAGGATGACAGTCCCTGTCAATGACGAAGTCGTATACAATGAGTAGAGTATCGAAATGATTGTAGCAAGGAATTTGGGGTAGGACTACTCCTGAGAGCGGGGTCCCTAAATAATGCGTAACTTTCTCTGGTTTCCGTTTCCTCAAGTCTCTCTATAGTGCTTACTATCTATAAGATTGATGAATTGCGAAATTTCCTTATCGACTGTATTAATCAAGTATATTCGTTTCTTCGCCCTTGTTAAGGCAACTAACATCTGATAAATTTCAGACAGTTTTGGAGTCACCTTTGCAGGTAGCTTACCTTGATCAAACCCGACTAAAAATACTACGTCAGCTCCTAAGCCTTTTGCCCCTAAGATGTTACATACTGTAATGTCAAGATTAGCCAGAGGGTTTGGAAGAAAACGAGTGCGCTTATTAATCTCTTTAATAAATATCTCACGCTCGGTTTTGGCTCCTTTAACAATATTTTCATGTAGTTTTTTTATTGAGGAGTCAGCGATTCCATTTATTCCAGATTCACTCTTAGTACTAATCTTATTAAAGGTTTTTGCTGCTTTTGAATGAACCTTCACAAACTCATCTGGTAGACTTTCCTTAATACCATCTTTGTTGTCAAAGCTATCAACGATATATTTATGATATTCATCTTCTCCTAGTTCGATGGATAACAATCGCCATGCCAATACGGGATTTATCTCAACGCTTTTGTAAGCCTCTAGGACATGCTCCTTAAAAGTGACCATTCCAGTAGCTTCATAGCTGCTTTTTACATTTCTAAATCCTTGCCTTATTAACTTCTTACCAATATTCTTAAGAATAGTCTGGCAAGACTTGGGTTCTCCAATTATAAGAACAGATTTAATCTTCTGTTCCTCAAGAATCTCTTCTAATTCCTTCTTAATCATTATGTCCAGACTGTTTGGAGGAGCATCCTTGATAAGCATCAAATGAGGATTAAGCCTGTTGTCTATTTTCTTATCAGGTAGATAACACGTGAAAATTTTATTGATCCGGCTAGTATCTTTATCATACAGGTTGCTATTTCCTACCAGGTCATGGAACGCGGCAATTATGACAGGTGTGCATCTAGAGCAATACCTGAGTGTATGACTTTCATACTCTTCGTTTTCTTGGCTGAATTTAGTTCTAATATACTCTGGAGATGATTTCTTAAACCCATAGAGGGCTTGATCATCATCGCCAACGAT
>CBDVBS010000272.1:0-5554 GCA_965372275.1 uncultured bacterium
CATCATCGGTCGCAGAGCGACCTATAGATACGCGCTACCCAATACGCGCTACCCAATACGCGCTACCCGTTGTGCGCTAACCACATGTTGAAGATGGGGACGGGCCTGATCAATTTGTGTATGACGCAGGATCAAAGCCATAGATGATCAGGCCCGTCCCCATCTCGAAGGAGCTACAAAGATGTGTGTCGAGAGATAATATGAATTCTGCTTGTGAACAGATGCGGCATACTATAGAATAAGGTTGTTGCATTTTGTTACTCTCCCCAGAGAGGATGCATCCAAAACTCGTACAGGGGATTGACATGGATCGAAAGGGCCGAATACTGGTGGTGGACGATGAAGAACTCGTCCGCTGGACCCTCGAACAGGCATTAACTCCCGATGGTCACAATGTGAAGGCGGTAGTATCTGGCGAAGAAGCGCTTGAGGAATTTAAGCGTAACGGCTACGACCTCGTAATACTGGATATAAAACTCCCCGGCATTGACGGAATAGAAGTTCTCAAGCAAATGCAGAAGATCAACCCGGCATCGTTGGTCATCATGATCACCGCGCATGGCGGGGTTTCCAACGCGGTCGAAGCAATGAAATGCGGCGCGCACGATTATCTCCAGAAGCCGTTCGAGATCGAAGAGGTTAAGGTCACCGTACAGAAAGCCCTTGAAATTGCCGATTTGCGTATCAGGATGGATGACGTCATCGAGGAGCAACGCGAGAGCTACAGCTTCGGAAAGATGATCGGCAAATCCTCCAGGATGGACGAAATTTTCGAAATGGCGACCAAGGTGGCCAACACGCCGCGCGGGAATATTCTGATACTCGGTGATTCGGGTACGGGGAAGGGAGTCCTTGCGAAAGCTATCCATTTCAACAGCCCGTTGGCGGAGAAACCGTTCGTTGAGATGAATTGCGCCGCAATCCCCGAAACATTGATGGAGAGCGAGTTATTCGGTTATCGCAAGGGGGCGTTCACTGACGCGAAGGAAAATAAACCCGGGCTTATAGAGAAAGCTGACGGCGGAACCCTTTTCCTCGATGAAATCGGTGATATGGGATTCAGCTTGCAGGCGAAGATTTTGAAGGTCATCGACGAAAAGAAATTCACACGCCTTGGTGAGACGACGGTACGGGAGGTTGAGATCAGGATCATCGCCGCATCCAATAAGGATCTGAGGGCGATGGTGGAGGCCGGCACATTCAGGGATGATTTATATTTCCGTCTGGATGTAATCACCCTTGAGCTCCCGCCGCTTAAGGAACGCGGCGATGATGTGATACTCATCGCGAAGCACTTTATCGAACTCTACAACAAGGAAATGGGGCGGAATGTCTTATCCATAAGTCCGGCAGCGGCGGAGATGATGCGTCGCTATGACTGGCCTGGAAATATTCGTGAACTGCGAAACAGCATCGAACGGATAATGATCCTCGAGGATACCGATAAGATCGAATATGGGATGCTGCCCGCGACAATTCGCGGTGAGAGGGATGAAGTCCCCGAAGGTCCGCCCACGCTGGAAGATATGGAACGCGACTATATCCTCAAGGTGCTGAAGGAAGAAGGCGGCAATATGAGTCAGGCCGCGAAGGTGCTCGGCATCAGCAGACACACGATCATGCGTAAGATAGAGAAGTGGGGTATCAAGGGGGATGAGCTGGCGTAGGGTTATTCTGCTTCTCACAATGCTGTCCATACGGTAAAATGGCAATGGCTTACATTTCCCTAAAGGAGGGGAAGTATGGAAGAGGATTATCTGAATCGCAATTGCATCGTGAAGCTCGTCACGGGCGAGGAGCTTCCGGAGAATATCTGCTACTGGGGCAAATCGCCGCTCGGTGAGGAACTTATCTGGTTCGGTGTTCCCAAGGCAGGCGAGGTGCTTCAGACCGAATTGGAGTTCCACGTACCGAAGTACACCATAGCGTCGATTGTATTCAAGTAGTAAGTCGAAACGAACGGAGGTGCTTGCCGATGAGGTTCAGGTTCCTTACGGCAGCAGTGTTAGTGTTTTGTGTGATCATTCTGCCCGGATGTGAAGATACCGATGGTGCGCCTTACGGTGTGCAGAATGTCCAGATCGCCGAGGATTACCTGTCGGAGGGGTATGATATCTACATGGCTGTTGCATTCAAGCCATCGACGAGGAATCCCGAGGGCGGTAGGTTCATCACCGATGTGATGGTCAATGACCTGCTCGATTACTACCATGATTTGTACAAGGACGAGGGAAAGGTCAAAATCCTGATCTTTCGTGAACCCGCAGCAGCCATACAGGGAGTTTCCGACCTGGCGCTTGGTGAACTGGTGATGGACAATGGGGAAGTTGTTTTGCGTACGGTCACGATGGATGGTGCGGGCATCTGAGCGGAAACGGATTTCATGTTGAACTTAAGACCGCCGACCGGAGTCTTCCGTAGCGTGAGGGTTTTGTTACAGGATGTTACGTTTGCGTTATATCCTTTTGTTTATACTGGTTTCATTCATTGCGTTCGCATCCCCCGTTGCGGCACAAATTGATGACGATGATTTTGAAAGTGAATACGACCTCGCATGGGATTACTACAACCTCGGTCATATTGACAGTGCTGTCAATGTATTCCGGGATATGCAGAAACGGTATCCCGGCAACTCCCGTCTTTACCTGACCTTGGGCACGATTTATCTTGAGCTGGGGGATTATGAATCGGCGGGTGACGAACTTCGCAATGCCCTTCTGCACGACCCAACTAAGGATGAAGCGGTCTGGGCCAATGTGCGTCTTGGCCATACACTGCTCAAAGATGGTGCTCTCGATGCAGCGGAGAGGCATTTCCGTTCGGCAATTGTTGACGGTGCAGATCCCGATGCATTGCTGGAAACCGCGTACGGGCTTCACCGAGTCAAGGTGCAGAAGTTTCTCACGGGACGTTATTTCTCCGGCAGATATCTCGTGCACTATTTTCCTTACGGTGATATTGACGAGGATGAAATAGAGTGGTTGGTTTCCCGGCTGGATGATGCATACAGCAAGTGTAACGGGATCCTCCAGGTCCGAACGGATGTGAAGATTGAAGTCTATCTCTATCCCAACGAACAGTCATTCGTCAACCTTTTCCGCGAAAGTGCCGACACGGTTTATCCGAAGTACGGTGAAATTCACGAGATAATTGACAGGAATTATGATTACCTCGAACCGATATGCGCGGTTCTGCTTCACCAGTTGCAGATGGAGATGAACCGTCACGGCTCATCGGACTATATCGGCGATGCATTGCCGCATATGGTTCGCGGGAATTTCGGCGGGATCGACCTCGAGGCGTACGTGACCGCACTCGTTGAGAAAGAATATTTCGTCGATCTGAAGATACTGAGACACGAGTCGTTTTTCCCGCTGGTTGATCAATATATACGAGGCCCGGAAGTTGCCAGTTTCCTTTCATTCTTGGGGAGCGAATTCCCAATGGTGGATATTCGCCAGTATATCACCCAGCCGAATCTCGAAGCGCTTTATAAACTGGACAGCATAACTGCCCAGAAAAGATGGCTTCGCTGGGTCGAGATGGAAGCGGCGGATTCGGAAGTGAGCTTGGAGGAAATCGAGTCGCTGCTTTATTACGTGCATAAATTTGACCTCGTGCAAATCGTGCCCGAAGCCGCCGAAGAGGCATTCAAGAAAGGGCTGGAACTTATTGACGAAGGGAAGGAAAAGGATGGGGAAAAGCTGATAAAAGAGGCACTCGGGATATTCCCCGATTTCGGGCTGGCAATATATGCATTGGCACGCCTGGAATTCAAGCAGGACAATTTCGGGAAGGCGAAGGTATATTTCTCCGAATCGATAGAGCATTTGACCAGGGGTGGGACATCCTGGGGTTGGGCGTATTATATGCTCGGGCATATCGCCGAGATAGAAGAGGATTATGTGGTGGCGATAATGCACTACGAGCGTTCGCTTGAAGGTGATGTGCCGCTGGAAGTGAGCGTCGTAGCGAGAGAGAAACTCGAAATCCTTGCGAAGATTATCGAGATCGCCCCGATTCCGGGAGCGGAATTTGAGGGTGATGATCTGCGGGATGTTGTCGATTTATTTTCCGTTATCGATATAGCTCTCCTTAACGACAGGATCAATGATCTTGAACCGTATTTCGCCACGGAGTTGAACGATGCCGCATTCAACCTGTTCGCTGCTGATTACCGGGATATGGTCAGGCCATACAGTGCTCCGATAACAATGCACCAGGTTTCGGCAATCGAGACATTGGGTGATTTCGTGAAGGCGAAGGTGATTATCAAGCTTGAGGTTCCCGAGGCGGAACAGCCTTCGATAAGTGAGTTTGATGAATACCTGAAGCTCAGAAGGGGTATCAAGCGTTATTTCCTGCTGCTGCGTATTGATGATGGATTGAAGATAGTCGATTTTGTTGATGCTCCGCCGCTTGCCGGTAAAGCGCGGGTGTTGGTCGAAGGCGGGACGATAGTTCCTTTTGAGGATGAGTAGGGAATCATTATTCGATTAATATTGAGACCACCCCTTTGCTCGAAGACTCGCAAAAGGGTGCCACAAAATCAGATATTTTCTTCATCTCTGGTGTTGATGATAGCTGTTCTGGTGCTGATGATAGCCGTTCTGGTGTTTCGGTAATTTATTGCCGAAACTGACTTCGCAGATATTACTGTTTCGGCAATAAATTACCGAAACACCAAATTCACATGGCTGGTAGAAAACAGCCGGGTTGGAAGTTACTGTTTCGGCAATAAATTACCGAAACACCAAATTTATTGTCGAAACAAATGTTAGGTGATTTATCCCGAATAACAATTATCCCGATGAAATTTTCGATGCCGTATCATCGGTGGAATCCTGAGGCTCTTCCTCTAATGCCATTGGGTCATTTTTCAAATACAGATAGCCCCTGAAGAACACCGGGTCGAATTCGGTTAGTCCTATCTTTGAGAAAGTTAATTTCATGATGTTCGTTTCCGGGAAGTGATTCCATATACCACGCATCGGGACCCATACCGACCTGTCGCCGGGACCGATTTGCAGTTCTTCATCCGCCGTCCCTTCCCATCCGTCGGCGAGGAGGAATCCCGCGAGTTCATCGTTAACCGACACCGTCACCTTCACCAGGTTTTCATAATCGTCATCAGCGCCGATGGCCATATGCGTGATTCTCATCCGCTCGAAGCTTGTTTCCCATCCGTTGAAATCGGCTTCAACACGTATCGGGGCATATTCAAGCGCCTCGGCCTGCACCTTCTCGGGAGGACCCATTTCCGTGTCACCGGTGGATTTCTGGGTGCCGGGAGGCCTTGCATCGGCACATGATGAAATTACGCAAAGGCATAAGACTGTTATCAGTAATGCGAGGTTTCTTAATGTGATTTCTTTTTTCATAATTTCCCTCCTTGGAATTGGACGTATCAGCGGGCGGAAAGGTTTATTCTGCGTTCTTCGTAGTTACCGTTTTCGAATATTTACCCAGTCCATTCAGAATTCCCCATCGCCAGATTATCAGGAAGTACTTAACGATAGTGCGTATGAACGGCATCTTCGACGCGCCGCCCTTA
>CBDVBS010000273.1:0-5551 GCA_965372275.1 uncultured bacterium
AAAATGGTGCCCGGGGACGACGGGTGCACCGTCAAAACCGCCGATGGCGGGTTGAGCGCAAATTATGAGCACACGAAACACATAAAAAAAACCGGCCCTGAAAACCTGACCGGTATAAATGGGGAAGAATTTATTTTTTAATCGATTTCTATTGGAACAATTTCAGTATTGCCTGGTTACGCTCAGTTTCAGCCTCGAACTTAACCTGAAGGATTTCCAACTGCTCGTCATCATCAATGAACCTGTCAAAAATAACCTGGTCCGGTTCAGGCAGGTTCCTGTCTTCGTGATTTTCGTTGAAACGATACTCGAGCCAATTCGCCAGGTATACCGCGTTGGCCATCTCTTGATGCTCGCCCGTGTAATCCGGGTTGTGATGTTGTCCGAGTGATACGGTGAGGAAATCGGGATATTTCCATTCCGCGGATACAGCCGCCCCGAACTCGGCGTGGTCCTGGCCGGTCACCTTCCTTTCGGCTTCAAGCATTGGCATGTCTTCCTCGTGCACGAGGTTCAGGATCATTGAAAATTCATTCTGGAAAAACTGGTCCATGATGATAATTCCGAGATCGTGAACCAGGCCCGCAATATATGCCTCGTCGGGATTCAGGTTTGGCCGCTTCGATGCAATCATCCGCGCGAGCATCGCTACCCCGAGGGAATGTTCCCAGAACCTGCCGCGGTTGAAATATTCGCTTGATGATTTCCCCTTGAAATGGTCAACCATCGATATGCTGAGAGCTAACGAACGCACGGTGTTGAATCCGAGCAGCGTGATTGCCCTGTTCAGGTTGTTAACCTTCGAAGACAATCCATAGAACGGTGAATTGGCCATCTGCAGGACTTTCGCCGAGATGGCCTGGTCGTTGGTGATGATCTTGTTCAGGTCGCGTGCCGATGATGTCGGGTCATTGGTCGTCTTGATGACCTGAATAACAATCGATGGCAGAGTTGGCACATTCTTTATACCCTTCGTGATCTGCATGGTGCTCATAAATCTCCCCTCGTAACACGTGATTGCATTGCAATCCGGTTATCCGATTCTTAAATACGTTTCTCAAACTTTCCATTAACCGTACAAAATATTATCGTTTCCAAGCATACCGGTATGACATCCATATTATGCATACTTGAAGAAACTTCCGGTTTTTACCCCGAAAAGGTCTCAGTATATAGCGGTGTATTAAAAGCCTTTAAGTGAAACAGCTTACAGCGACAAGACATCCGCTGATAGAGGGCTTTGCATAAGCGGGGATATTGATATATAATCCATCCTTACCCGGCAGCGAAGAAAGTCGTGGGCAGGTAGTGATGAAACGATGGTACTTAACGGCCAACCTTGTTTAGTACTCAACGGCGATTATTCACCACTGAATATTTGTACGGCTCTTCGCGCGGTTAAGATGGTATTTTCCGGAAGGGCCGAGATTGTTGAGGGGCATGACGATCAACTGCGTACCGTGAGCGCCCGGTATCCCATCCCGACTGTAATCAAGATTTTCCACCGCGTACCGAGACCTAAGGTCAGGGTTCGGCTCTCGCGTAAGGCCGTGCTGTCACGGGACAGGTACATATGTCAATACTGCGGGAAAGCTGATCAACGGATGACCGTCGATCACCTGGTACCCAAAAACAAGGGAGGGACCTTCAGTTGGGAGAACCTTGTCTGCGCGTGCCCCCGATGTAATTCCAGGAAGGGTGATCATGCACCCGCGGAAGTCGGGATGAAAGTCAAGTCGAAGCCGAGGGAACCGGCATATTTCACCCTCTCCCTTCTCTATCATACACAGCGTAAGCAGCCTGATTCTTCGTGGGGGAAATACCTTCCCCGGAAACTCTGGATGATTGCCGAAGGAAGCGCCCCCGCTCCGGGAAAGAACGAACCTGTCTGAAAAGAGGCCGGCTCGTCCACCCTCTACCCATAAATGTGATAATATTATGATAACTCTTGGGCGACAATTCGACGTCGTTACGCACGGAGGCGAAAAATGCGTCGATGGTTTTATCTATTCATTTCCATTCTGACAATTTCAATTACCCTTGGCTGCGCTGGTGATGGCGGGCATCCTGTCACGCCGGGGAATACCGGTGCTCCCGCATGCAGGGACGGCATGGGATTCAACGCGATCGCCGGATGCTGGCAGGTGGCGATCGATGAAACCACCGGCGAAACTACCGTGATGCCCATGCGAGCGGCCAACCTGTCTCTGAACGCGGTGAGCATGCTTCAATCATCGGTTCCCGCGGGCCTGGAATTTAATCCAAATTCCGTGGTGGTTAATCCCTTAGAGCATACCGCGTCGGTTGAAGTACGATTGAGACATCCGATGCCGACAATCGGCGGCCTATTCACGGCTTTCGATGTACGCGGCATCGTGTTCGGACCGAGGCTCACCAACGCTGATGGATTCACCGCGCATCTCAACCCGAACGATTTCACGGGAGTACCGTTCGGTTATGTTGACGGCGTATTCGGCACTCCCGACTGGGCGGCGAATTACCATGCACTGTATGCGGGATACAAATATTTCTGCGACGGTTTAGGTCCGAACGATGACCTTCCGACTTTTTTACGCACAACGGTGGGGCAGGCTAACCGGGGGAGTTTTCCTGAAGGTACTCAGCATCGACGCCGCTATGATCTCGATTGGGAAGCAAGCGACCACGGATATCTCATCTTCAATTATGCCGTGGTGGGAAGTTATTCATTGCCGATACCCGGTTCATCCGCGCCGTTCGGGATTGACGACTTCGGGGTCGGAACTGCCAATTGCGCCGAATCGTTCTGCTTTGAGGGCGAGGTTTCGATGAGCACCGTGTACTACTGGAATGAAATCGGCGGCGGTTCATTCATGCTCGAAGTGGAGCTTTGGGATTGGCAGGGGCTTGGTGATACCGAACTCCGTATCGAACCCGCCGATGGCGAGAGTTTTACGCCGGTAACACTTACGGAATTTACACCCGGTACGACGGCATACAGCGGGATATTTATGTTCGGTTGCACACCGGTCGTGCCGTTGAGTGATGACGATATCACGCTCATATTGACTGCTACCGATTACTCGCAAACTTTTGGCAGTGCGTGGTACGGCAATCTGCTGCCCCAGACGAACTGGAGATATAACGATTATGTTTACACTGTATATGAGATGCCCCTTCCTGTATTGCCCGACCCGCCATGTTTGCCTGCGCTGCTGAACGAGACATTTGATAATCCTGTCGGTTGGAATACAGGGCCGGGAAGTTTCTGGAATTTCAATACATACACGCCTTCAGCGGCTGACAACAGGAGTGTCGCTCTCTGCTATGGCAACCCCGACGGAGTCACCGTGAGCTGGTGCGAGAGCCCATGGCTTTATGTCCATGAAGACTGCTATGATCTGCCTTTGAAGCTGAAGATCAGCCATCATATCGATATGGAAACGTATTACGACCGATGTTGGGTCGAGTTGAAGAACGGGTGCGAGGAATGGGTAAAGCTCGATCCGTACTGCGGGTTGTTGTATGGTTTGGGCGGATGGTTTGACGGTTACCATGAGGATGATTATTCACTCTTCGAGCTTGAAGGTGTGAAGGAGGGGGATTCCATCAGGATACGGTTTGTCACCCACACCCTCGACGGTAACGCCAACTGTGTTCAGGACGGCTACGACGGCTGGCAGATATACGATGCCCTGATCACGGATGATTTTTAATGGGGACGGCCCCGAATTAATTTATTTTGCATCCTGTAACCAGCATGATTACCGGGAATTAATTCGGGGCCGACCCCATTTATTTCATTTACGGCATAGAAATTTAATGCGATGTGCCGGGGGATGAAACGGTATTATGGAACATTTTACCGCGAAATTGGGTGGGAAATATTGTCCTTGCAATAATAAATAATCCTGTTATAATCTCCATCCCATTCACAATTATAGCAAACAGATGTATGCATCGATGGGAGGAGATGGAAATACCTGCACGTAAATTCAAACCCGGTGTCAACTTTAAAGACGGAAAGTTGTACAGGTTCCGCTCAGATGGGGTTGAAGTCCTGAGGAGCTGGCCTAAACCCATGGCCTGGCGAAAAACTAAGGAAAAGGATTTCTACCCGTTCAGACCGTATATCAACATCCGAACTGAAGACCCGGATTTCCAGGGAAGCAGTAGTTCTGAACACGCCGAATCACACGAAGATGATGAAGGTTACACGCTGAGATTTATTTATCCGGATGGAACTTTTCCCACCTCACGTCACATACCGAAGCCGGGCGAACAATTACATCTCTGGCGACCGAGAACCAAGGAGGAAATCGAACGGGATGTCAGGAATGCGTACCGCGAATTTTACTCGCCCATTCCACTTGAAGTGAGGAAGACGGTAGCGGATTATTCTCAGAGGCATTGGCATATGCTGGCGTTCATAGCGAGATGCCCCGGCGCGCTCGAACTTGTCATAAGCAATCCGGCCCTTGCTTTCTGTCTTGCATCGAACTGGGTATTCCATAAGCCCGCGGTAGCTCGGCCAATGAGAAGCGTGCGTTCGTTGATATACCACAAGCAACGCGATATCCTCAAGTGGTTAGGTTTTCCCGGAACTGAATCCGCAAGGAAAATACTGAAGAAAATTCCGAGCAAGGTTATCAACATCGAGCGTTGCCTGTATCTCAGGGATGCCATGCGAAATCCCGACATGATCAAACTCCTTGCCCATGTTCGGGGAATAAACGCGGGTGTTATCAGATTTGCATCCGATCCTGCATTAATTCGGTACATAACACCGAGTTTTCTCAACGAAGTGGCTGCCAACAGGGGGGATTTCCCCCGTCCACAAACAGTGTTCATCCTGAAGGATTCACTTCGAATGCTGGAAGTCATGGGACAGAGTACAGCCGGCTTTGTGTTCAATTCAATTATGGAAGTCCAGGCATTTCACGACGAACTGGTCGTGACAATGAATACTCGTGATAACGGTTGGGATGGGGTTATCAGATTTCCACCGCCTCCCGTTGAAGGAACTGAGGATATCATCCCCCTCACAATAGCGGAACAGCTTGCCGAGGAGGGACGTCAGCAAAAGAACTGTGTTTCCTCTTATGCCAGGTCTGTGCGGGACGGGGACATTTACATCTACAGGATGCTCTCACCTCAGAGGGCAACACTTTCGTTGAGACATCGCCGGGGAGGGTGGATACTTTCGGAGATAAAGGGAAAATGCAATCGCACCGTTACCCGCGAGACGATAAAGGCGGTTGAAGATTGGCTGATGCATGAGACACGCATCGAGTCGTTGGCGAAGTACGCTAAAAAACTGATAGATAATATGGATATAGATATCGATAATGACGACGCTCTTGATGGGGATTTTCTTTAATGGGGACGGCCCCGTATTAATTTATATTGCATCCTATAACCAGCATGGTTACAGGAAATTAATTCGGGGCCGACCCTATTTATTTCATTTACGGCATAGAAGTTTAATGCGATGTACTGAAGGGAATCCGTGTGCCACCGCTACTCAGCGTCTTCGCTGATAGCGGTGTCTTACTATGAGCGCGCATCATCG
>CBDVBS010000274.1:0-5524 GCA_965372275.1 uncultured bacterium
TGTTGGGGTAGAGAGCTTATGTTGACGCTTGTCAGTGCCACCCGGATGAATATTTTAACTCTTCAGTGAAGGCACGGGCAAGCTCGAAGATTCGCTTGTCCGTGGCACCATAAAACACTGACAAGCTTCGATACTTCTGTTGGGGTAGAGAGCTTATGTTGACGCTTGTCAGTGCCACCCGGATGAATATTTAACCTTTCAACGAAGACACGGGCAAGCTCGAAGACTCGCTTGTCCGTGGCACACAGATGAATTTTCCGTTAAGTTAAGACACGCCCATCCTCGAAGACTTGGACTGGGCGTGACACCCGGATGAATATTTAACCTTTCAACGAAGGCACGGGCAAGCTCGAAGACTCGTTTGTCCGTGGCACCATTGCTCATCCGTAGCACCAATGCTTATCCGTAGCACCAATGCTTATCCATGGCACCATAAGACACTGGCGCACGGATGAATACTTGTGTAAGCGGTGTATATGTAATACGGTGGTACTCGACATTTGTTTTGATGATTGGAGTAGAAAGTTGACGGACAAGGTAAACGAAGAATTCTGGAGTCGTACCGCTGAGAATTATGATGACGATCTCATATACGTTGTCGGCCGGGATGTTATCGACGCCGAGATCAAGAAGCTCGGTGAAGAGAAAAACTTAGGACGGGTTATCGAATTTGCCTGCGGTACCGGGCTATTCACGTGCGCGGTTGCCGGGAATGCCGAGTACGTGCTTGCGACCGATATTTCGTCCGAGATGATCGAAATCGCGGCGGGCAGATTCGCGAAGTATGACAACATCGAAGCGCGCACCGGGTCCTGTTATGATTGCACTCTTCCCGACGAGTCGTTCGATACGGGATTGATAGTCAACAGCATTCATCTTATTGACAGCCCGGTGGGTGCGTTGTGGGAATTCCATCGCGTGCTTAAACAGGGTGGCAAGCTGATCATAGCGACATTCACGGGACGATACCTGGAACCCGATGCAAAGCAGGCTCTCGCGAACCGGTTCTTCGAGAAATTCGGGAAGCCGCCATACGCGAAAAATTTCACCCTCGATTCACTTGAGGAACATTTATGCGAGGTGGGATTCAATGTCGAAGAAAGTTGCCTCCTCGGTGAAGATGTGAAGGCCCTTTATCTGGTTGGCGTGAAGGGAAAATGGGGACAGTCACCTATTTTATGAAAATATATTTGACTATGGAAAAGTACATTGGGTATAAAATAGGTGACTGTCCCTATTTTCCCAATGGATTTGGCACTTTTCTAACAGCCCAATGGTGGCCACGTCTCAGTTGAATTCCGGGGTTTGCTTTTCTTCAGGCCGGATGTTCTCTATCGCGTTTCGATGCCGCTGATGCAAGCATACCCGCGAGCATAAGCGCGCATCCGAGAATGCCTCTCAATGTGAGTATTTCGTGGAGTATGAGCCATCCGGCCAGTACGGCGAATACCGCTTCGAGGCTCATAATGATTGCGGCATGGGCAGGCGGTGAATTACGTTGGGCGACCACCTGCAATGTATATGCGATCCCCACCGACAGTAGTCCGGCATAGAGAACGGGTATGGCTGCCCTGGAGATCGCCTGTGCATCGAACTTGTCAACGATCAATGCGACTATCAAGCTGATGAACGCGCATACCGCGAATTGCGTGAATGCGAGTTTGATCGAGTCAACTTTTGGCGAAAGCCATCCGATGAGATGCACATGCCCGGCCCACATAAACGCGCAGGCAAGGACTAATGCATCCCCGTGGGAGACGGTAAATTTCCCGGTACCGCTGAGGAGGTAGAGGCCAAGGATGGCGATGATCGCGCCGATCCATGTTCCTGTGCCGACCCGATGACGCCAGAGGAGTCCGAGTATGGGTACGATGATGATATACAGCCCCGTGATGAATCCCGCCTTGCCTGCCGTTGTGGTCAAGAGACCCATCTGCTGAAATGCCGCGCCGAAGAAGACGAATACTCCGGCGATCAAGCCGCCGGGTATGATGGCCCGGATTGGATTGCCTGATGCGGTTTGTGAATTATTCGGATTTTTGCGGCGAAGGATTATCAGCGGGAGCAGCACTAAGCATCCCAGGCCGAAACGCAGTGTGTTGAATACGAACGGTCCGATATGATCCAGCCCGGCTTTCTGGGCGACGAATGCCGAGCCCCATATCGCGGCGGTGAGAAGGAGAAGCATGTCGGATTTGAATATTCGTGTATTCACGCGGCCTTAAGTATCCATCAAAATTCGGAAAAAAGTAACTATGAGTTGTTGAAAAAGCTGGTTGTATGGCAGGTTGATATATCGGGTAACGTCGGTCTCTGACCGACGTTTGCTGTATCGTAGCCCGGCAATCCTTTGCCGGGAATAAATTCTCAATCATACTCCGTACCGATGAGGCCAAGTATTCCTTATCATCCTCGATTACCCCCGATGCATCTATTATACACGCTTAGATTCGCAAACCTCAAGCCGGTGAGGTTTGCCAGGTATAGGTGTGCCACCGGATGAGTCAGGATGGGGACAGTCACCTGAGGACAGGATGACAGTCCCCAGATGGCAAACTCATCGAGCCTGAACGGGATGAGATTTATTTCCCGGCATCAGAATGCCGGGTTACATGGAATCAGAAAGAAGGTTACATGGAATCAGAATGTCGGGCTGCGCACTTGCACGATGGCGGGTTTATTTCTACTATTAGCTGCCGGATTACGAAGTGAGGAGTTCTATTGGATGTAGTTGTTCTCATTGACGCGCTTGGCTTAACGGCGATTGCACTGATAACGCTGAGCATGTTCATCTCCAGTATCAGGGAAAGAGAGAGCAGGGCGGCCATTGTTTCAGGGATACTGTTTTCAGCAATCCTTGTTCTTCTGATCGTTATTTTTTACCTGCGCAATTCCGGATATTTTGAGAATGCCGCCGGTTTATGGTTTCCGATCCTGTTATTGTCGATAGGGATCGTTGCATCGATATTGCTGTTTCTGCCAATCGGGACTAATCCAGCAGCTCTCAAGGGAACGGGAGGGTTGATAACCGGTGACGTAAAGCGCGTCGACGAGAGAGATACGGTTTTCTCCAGGATATATGTCGAGAGGAAGAACCGGCCGGGGGATGCGGAAGATTTTTATGAACAGCCGGAAAATACCATCGGGCCCGCATTACCATCCAACTATGCGGCGGCGGAAGCGTCCGATGCCATCACGCGCCAATTGAGTAGACCGGAATCAATCACCCCCGATGTTTCGGCCCGCCGATCTGAAATAAGTCCGGAAGAAGCAACAATCAGGGTCAAGGGTTTAGCGCGGCATCTTGGCGCGGCGCTTGTGGGCATCACCGAAATTAATCCACTTTGGGTTTATTCAAACTGGGGGAAAAGTGGTATTCAGAGTGATGAGTGGGGTAATGAAATCAACCTCGAACACAAATATGCAATAGTCTTCGCGACGGAGATGGATTTCGACATGGTCGGCGCGGCACCTCACTCGCCGGTTATCATCGAATCGATGAGGAATTATGCCAGGAGTGCATACATCGGCGCACATCTCGCCACGTATATCGCCGGACTCGGTTATGCGGCAAGGTCAAACCAGATGGCGCGTTACGATGCGATGATGGTTCCCCTCGCGATAGACGCCGGTCTTGGCGAGTTGAGCAGGATGGGGTACCTGATAACGAAGGAGTACGGCCCGCGGATCAGATTGGGTGCCGTGACAACAAACCTCCCCCTCGTCCCCGATGAACCGGTCGATATCGGCGTCGTGGATTTCTGTATGAAATGCAAGAAGTGCGCCCACAATTGCCCGACAAATTCAATCCCGTTCGGTGAACGCGAAATTGTGAACGGTTCGGTCAGGTGGACGATCGACACCGATTCGTGCCATAAATACTGGGAGAAAGTCGGAACCGACTGCGGAATCTGCATGAGGGTATGTCCGTGGAGTCATGCGAGGACATTCCCGCATAAACTGATTACAGAAGCAGTAAGCCGAAGTTCCGTTTCCAGGAGCCTGTTCGTCCAAATGGATGACCTGTTTTACGGCAAAAATCCACCCGCGAAGAAACCTCCGGGCTGGGCACGATTCGATTCGGATGATGTGGCAGGGCAATCGGACAGTTTGATATATTAGAAGAATGTGTTTCGCCTGTATCGGGCAGTCGGCGTTGTCCTGAGGGCGAAGTATTAGTGGTAGGATAAATGGATCGCTGACATCCGCTTATGTACATGGACACCGCTATCCTCGAAGTGCGTAGCCCGGCAATCCTTTGCCGGGATTCTGCCTGAATATGGGGTATAATATGGGTAGAATACAGGAACTATCGGGCCACTCAAAATGTTAACTGCATTGACAAGACATGCAAAGATCAGGCTTATTGTGGTTGCAGTCGTTTTAGTGACTTTATTCGTAACTGCATGGTCTTACATTGTCTCTCGTTCCCCTTTATATGGGCCATCACCAGACGAAATTCTATTGAAGGATTTCAAGTGGTTTCAATTAGCTATTGATTGCTACTTTGGTAAGCATGATGGAAATTTCCCACCTTACCTGCTTGGCGGCGACAGGGAAGGCTGGGAGTATTACAATGCCAACCGTCAACCAGGTGAACCATATCTATTCGACCCTCTTATTGAAGAAGGGTTCCTCGATTCTTATCCGGAGAATCCATACTTCAAGCTGAAAAAGTGGGGATATGATGAAGATAAGGCTGCTTTCAGCGAGTTCCTCGGTAAGGTTAAAGGACCAGATGGAAAATCGTTTGATCCGCGGTTTGGATTGAAAGGTAATAAAATTGGAAATGCACTTATTGAACCAATAATCTTGGTGAAACCGACAGATGATGCACCGCGTGAGTATCCACGAATATGCCCCGGACAATTTTACTACAAACCATATGGTGAAGTTTGCATCTGGAAATCTCAAGTCGTTGATGGAGAGCTACAATACATACCGTCATGGGCTGATATTTTTCCGGAGATTCAACCGTTCTCCTGGGAGCAGGAACAAATCCATACGCCGGACGATGTTGATTTCGACCATTACTGGAGATGCGTATTGGGGCTGTTTGGTTCTGTGACGAATCCCGGGGAAGATACGATTAGGTGGTTAGATATGTCAGGGAACGTCCCCGAATATTTCCCCTACATATCCCCCGTTGATACTTATAGAAATCCTGCGGGTGCTGAAACAGAGGTATTCCTTCGCTTACCGGAAGTTACAGGTGGCGGAGATGCATCAACCCCTCCATTTTGGCTTCCGCTGTGCTTCGGGGAAGGTGGAAGAACCGCTCCGGATGGAGTACCGGATGGGGTGGTCTTCACATATTACGGCACCTGTGACCGCAGTGGGGAAACTACGTTATTGCTGAAACCTTAGCCTGAGAACCTGTTATCAATTGCCTGGATCATGTTTCCGGTGTTTCGGTAACTTGTTGCCGAAACAAACATTACATATGTCACCTACAAGCTTCGAAGACTCCGCTTGACGGGGCGGAAAAAAGTCGAAAATCCTTACAAACGGCAAAATGGCATAT
>CBDVBS010000275.1:0-5516 GCA_965372275.1 uncultured bacterium
GTAAGTACCCTGTCTCCGGGGAGAAGCCCGGCGGTTTCAGCGGGTGAATCGGGCACGAGTTCTTTTATGAATGCCCCTTCCTCCTCCATATCGGGGTCCCCGAAAAAGCCGAGAAACGCTATTGTGATCGGCCTGCGGTCGAAATTGAGGGTGCCGATAGCCTTGATATGAGCTGAATTGAAATTCTTGTGCTTCACAAAATCGACGAGTTCATACTCCCAGTCGGCGGTAACCGCATCGATCAGTCCGCCGGGATAGAAAGGTGCATCCTCGATCAACCACTTGTCGCCCTTCCCCAACTCATATTCCGGGAATATCGGGACGTTCCGAACCATCGGGAAAGGCTGCCTCGGAGGAGTCGTAGTCCAGCCCTGGGGTGTGACTTCCAGCTTGTAGATCGGGAAATTCCTGCGGAAGTATTCTATAGCCACGTTGTATTTCTTGAATTCCTTGTCCATTCTTGTTTCGATGAGGAAATTCCCTTCTTCGGTACGCTCAACTACTTTAGTTATCTGCTTATCGCTCTGCCAGATCATCGGTTGGGGGATATTTCCGGCCACGCTTCTCGATGACGCTACGGAATATACATACGTACGTCCGGCGCGCATCTTGAACTGGAGCTTCACTTTGAATTCCTCATCGTCGGCACCAGCCGCGTTCGCAGTCATAAGAAGTAGAAGACCCAAGCATACAATGCCTTTGATAAAACGCATCTATTTCACCTTGTAACCCGTTAATTCCCTTATCCTGAATCCCTTCTTTGTTGAACCGGTCACAAGTTTAACCGGTCCGACTCCCTTTGCGTAGAATATTTCCGTAACCTGGTTGGGATAATCCAAAGGCCATGTCTTGATCTGAATAGTCCTGAATAATCCGGCCGGGGTATCCAGGTCAACTTCCGCCAGGACTTCATAGCCCTGTCCCAACCCGGGTTCGGATTTGCTCTCACCGATAACCACGGGTTTTACTACCTGCGGTAACCCGGTTGTGAATGGCCTGTCGGGATATTTCGTCAGGAATATACCATCATCATTTTCGTAGAGAAAAGATATCTGCCCGAGGTGGACCACCTTGTATAGCGGCGTTGCCCCACCCTTAACCCTCTCGGTAACCCCTATGCTTCCGCTGGTTTCACTTCCTTCGACAAGCCCCCCGCGCCTGTCAAGCTCATACCCATCAAAATTCCAAGTGTTTCCCACCCTCAGCGGCCAGTAGGAATCCGATGCAGGATCCAGGTTGATTGGCTGATCCGGTTCAGGCTGATTGTCCTCCTCCTCGACGCCCCCTTCATCCTCAGGATCATCAGGGGTTGCCGGTGCCTTCGCCGGGTCCTCTTCAATCCATTCTCCTTCCTCGTCATCAGGATTCATCAGCCTGGAAAGAAGGTCGTTCCCGTCCAAATTTTCCTGCTCAGAATCATCATTCAATTCGGATGAGTCCACGCTGCTTGACAGGAAACTCCCAATTGATTCGGATGTCTTTTCATAAACCGAGGCCAGAACATCCTTTCGCGTGATTCCAAATACAACCAGGATCAGTATCAGGATCGTAAATACCAGTGATGGAACATTCAACCGCTCACGATGCAGACTGATTTTCCGGCGTCCCAGCCCGGGTTTGATGATTTCGGGCATCTTCTTCGGTTCCGGATATCTTGGTTTCCATGGAATGCCTTTCAGCTCACAGAGCAATTTCTGCGCGGCTTCTATCTTGTTAGAATGCGGCTCCTCCCGCCTGAACGCCTCGAGCATTTCGATCGCGTTGTCATGTTCGTCCAGGAGTTTGAATACATAACCAAGATTCAGTTTTGCATCACCGAAGTCCGGCTTCATTTCAAGGGTCATCCTGTAACGGTGCAGCGCGCCACGTAAATCTCCTTTGAGAAAAAGTGCGTTTCCAAGAAGGAAATGACGGAAGTAATTCCGCGGGTCATTGTCGAGTTCCTTTTCCAGTTCATCAACGGAGGCCTGTATGTCGTCATTGAAAACCCTGTCCAGGGCCTCCATCGGTATGGACTGACGGCGATTACATTTGGGGCAATAGAGAGTGTGCGACGTGATACCCGTCCCGCATTTGAAACACTTGACAGTCTCCATGCCTTCCATCTCTTTTCCTCGGCTTTTCATTTTCTATACCCTTATGATACGTACCGTCCCGAAAGGTTGAATATTATATAGCCTATTGTCAGTTTTAAATCACTCCAGCTTTAACAATAATGTAGCACATATTGAACCGGTCAATAACATTGTGTATCGTATTCAGCGGTTCTGTAATGAATATATTTGCTAAATACGGATTTTCAACTAATGGCTGGATGGGCTATATATTGGTAGTCCTGATGGCCGGATTCTGTCTCGCGGCATGGAGCTGTTCATCCGGCTCGAAGGACGGATATGTTAACGAAAAAAGCCTCGGCTACCCCGGTGAAGGTAAACATATCCCGATTGAAAAAGCCACTCCACCGGTGGAAAAAGCATCTCCACAGGGCGGTATTCTTATAGATAGTGAATCCGAACTTCCATACGTAATCGAAGAAACCGAATCCGGAGAGGCAGTAGTGGTTGATGGTGAAACCGCGCCGGATGATATTGATAGCCTTCAGCCCTCCGTTTCGCGACCAATGAATCATCGCGCGAACTCCCCCCAGTTCAACAGGGAGAATTACGAGCATATTCAACCCACACTTGAAATGGCGGTTGAGTCAGTGGAAGGGTTTTTCCTTATTGATGGTGCTGAATATATCACCGAGGAATCCGTCCTGCTCAAGGGCGACAGGTTCGAGACATACAACCTGCTTCTCAGATATAAGGGGATGCTGAGCTACGAAGATGTACTCTCCGTTTATTCCTCAAAGCTCGAGGGAAATGTTAGCAGGAAGGATTGGACAACCGATAAAGGAAGTGCCACCAGTTTCCGAATCGAGGAGAACCAGTGGAACAAGGTTATTACGATCCTGATGAGTGATAGTGAAGCCGGTATCGACATCCGGGTAGCTTTCAACCATTTATTTGAACATTAGTCAATATACCTCATTGATTATCTATCGCAGGTTATCCTGCTTTTTTTATGAAGAATATAGTCCGGATGCCGCCTATATCTAACTTTATGAATTGTGATTTCTCGGGTGGCGCCTACAAACGAGTCTTCGAAGTTTGTAGGTGAATAAAGTAACATCATATCCATGCAATCCGGTTACCACAAAACCCCAAAATATCAATGGTTCAACATCCGCGGTCAAGCGTGAGATTTGTTGGTGGGAGAAGAAGGGTCTTGTAAGATTTGGCTTGATTCTTTTAATTCATATTGGTCACCTACAAACTTCGAAGACTCGTTTGTAGGCGCCACCCAGCCCGTAGACTCGGTTATAGGCGCCACCCGGCTCGAAGACTCGTTTGTAGGCGCCACCCAGAGTTTTTTCAATTACAAATGTCTAATCAAACAATCCGGTCATTTCCCAGTTACGTCTGAATTTCGGCCAGGGAATAAGGTCGCTTGTGGGATACGCGATATTCGCCGAATAGAGATAGACTTTACCGTCAAATCCTCCCACCGCAACTTCTGTAATATCATCGTGATCGGGATCACCAACACATGGCGATGAGTCGATCCAGTTACTGGTATGGACCTGCCATACCGCCTCACCCGTTGCCCCATTTATAAGGTAAAGGTCGCCGTCATTGCTTCCCACAAGGGCATCCACAACATCATCGCCGGTAAGCTCAACGAGTGCCGCTGATGACCAGATGCGGTCTCCGGAGGTGAATGTCCAGATTTCGCTCGCATCGACACCGCTTATGCAGTAGAGACTGTAATCGTCGCTGCCGAAAACGATATCGGGAACGTCATCACCGTCTATCAACCCGAGAGCCGGACTCGTCCAGCATTTGTCACCGGTTTCATAGCTGATTATTTCCGCCTGGGTATCCCCGTTGACCACATATAGATAACCGTCGAGGGATGTGAAGACGACATCGAGCACTTCATCGCCGCTGAAGTCATACAGTGCCGGGGAACCGTTGATCCAATCCCCTGTCGGGAATGTCCACAGCCCGGCACCGGTCGCGCCGTTCACGGCGTGCAGGTTATTATCCTTAGCTCCAACAAAAGCATCGGGGACACCATCATCGTTGATATCGCCAAGTGCCGCCGATGAATAGACCGGCTCGCCGATGTCATAGTTCCACAATTCGGTACCGTCGGCTCCGTTGATTGCATACAGCTTACCGTCGAAAGATCCGACGATCGCATCCAATATTTCATCATCGTTGAGGTCCGCTAAGGCAGGTGAAGCGTGCACAAGGTCGCCGGTGGTGAATGACCAGACTTCCGTCCCGGTCTCACCGTCGATGCGATATACATTCCCGTCGTAGGAACCGATGACGATGTCGATATTAATTCCACCGCTGGTCTCATATGCAACGGCTGGTGAGCTGTCCACCCACCCGCCGGTGGGGAACTTCCAGAGTTCGGAACCGTCTATTCCATTCAGGGCGTATACGTTATTTTGGTCATCCTCACTCCCTATGACAACATCATCGATACCGTCATCGTTTAAATCCACGAAGACCGGCGATGAGTTGAACACACCGGTAGTCTGAACCGTCCATTCCTCAACGGGATTAATGAACGGCGTCCCGGGTAACTCGATTGTGTTCGCATCCTCAAAGCCCAGATCATCTTCGGCGCGTACCGCGAAGTAATAAGTTTGGCCGTTCGTAAGACCGTCAACGTTGTGCGGCGAGCCGTCGAAATCCTCGAATTTATCGGCGGTTAAAAAATCAACAGGCGTAGTGTCATCCCAGTAGATGTTGTAATGCACCGGTTCATCCGGATCGACCGCGACACCGTATGTGACGGTCACGTAACCGTTTCCGGGTGCAGTCCCGGTTATACCGATGGTATCAACCCATACAGGGGGTCCCTGGGGCCATTCATCCACCACGATTGTGATGTAATCGTAGAGCAGCCAGTCGCTATCCTCTGCTTTGGCTGAGATAAGACATTCATATCTCCCGGCCGGGGCACCATAGTCATTCGAGATATCGGTATAGTAATAATCGCCCGCACCGTGGTTAAATGTAATATCTTCAGGGAATCCGAGCGGTGAAAGATCGAGCTTGACATACTCTACATCGTTCTGCCAGTCCCTCACAACACAGCTAACGGTCCTTGTTTCAAGACCGATCGCATCGAGGGTCCCATCGATATTCTTGTCAATTATTTCATATGGTTCGAGCTGGTTACCCGGCCAGGATGCGTCCACGAGATAGGAAACCGCGAAGTCAGGCGGGTCAGGGAAGCGGATTTCGTAGAGTTCGATATGACTGTCCGAGGGAGAGAATGACCGTTTGTTCGTGAGTTTGCCGAAGACCTTGAACGGGTTCATATCGGCGGGCGTGTCAGGGTCAAATATCTTCGTGTAATCCTCGGCATTCACAAGCTCTCTCGTATCACCGGGATCGAGTAGTATTGTCCCCCTGACATCGTATCCCGTAAGTGCCGTCGGATTTTTCAGG
>CBDVBS010000276.1:0-5498 GCA_965372275.1 uncultured bacterium
CGCGCTCATCTCGGGCTTCATATCGTAGGTTCTCACGCGGGGGCTGGGGATGAGTTTCTGGACTTCATTGGGGAACGGAGTTTCCTCTCCGCCGTTGAAAAAATAGGTGACATGGGCATATTTTTCGGTTTCCGCCGTTTTGAGCACTTTGAGTCCGGATGATGTTACCACCTCGGTGAGGGTTTGGGGGATATCCTTCTCGGGAAATGCTATCTCGATCGGCAGGTTTTCCTGGTAGAGGGTGAAACCGATAAAGGACAGGCGTTTTATCTTACGTCTTTCAAAGTGATTGAAATCGTTATCCACGAATGTGCGCGTGATTTCCCTTGCGCGGTCGGCCCGGAAATTGAAGAAGATTATCCCGTCACCGTCCTTAACGCGCGGATCGAGGTCGCTGTTGAGTTTGATCACCGAGGGTTCTATATATTCATCCGTGACGCCGATGCTGTAGCTGTTCTTTACCGCTTCGAGGGGATCCGATACCTGACGGCCTTCATGGTTTGCTATCGCCCTGTATGCCCTTGCAACTCTTTCCCAGCGCTTGTCACGGTCCAGCATGAAGAACCGGCCCATAATTGAGGCTATGTGGATATTGGGGTAGGGTTCGATGGTATCCATAAGGTCGCGGATGAAACTCACCCCGGATTCGACATAGGTATCACGCCCGTCAGTTGCGGCATGAATATACACATTGCCACGGAAGTTCACCGCTACCATGTGTATGAGTTCCTTGAGATGACGGATATGTGAATGCACCCCGCCGTCGCTGACAAGACCCATTATGTGAACATCCCCGTTACGTGACGCGACATCCGCCAACTGGCCTAATATTCCGGGATTGCGCTGGAACTCACCGATTTCGATGGCCAGGTCGATCTTCGTAATATCCTGGGGTACCATTCTGCCCGCGCCGAGATTCAGATGACCGACCTCGGAGTTGCCCTGGGTACCCATGGGTAGCCCGACGGGCTGGCCGCTTGCATCGAGTGTACGCCGGGGGAATTGTGATGCGAAACCGTCCATAAATGGTTTTTTTGCCAAGGCGACGGCGTTGGCTTCCGTTTCTTCCCGGTAGCCGTACCCGTCAAGAATTATCAGTAGTACGTTGCTCAAACCAAAACCAATCACGAAAAACGATACTTAATATCCATATACAAATATCACTTTTGCACACTAAAACGTACCCTTTTCAGGGCTTACAGTCAACTACCCAATGGATATCCCTTTCCGGAATTCTCCCTGGAATTCTTTCGACCGGATTCCCGGAACATGTAGGCACGCCGGTGATATTCCGTGGAATCATAATTGAAATATATTAAATTACATCAAAAAACGAGCCGGACTCCCTGGCTCGTTTGAATTGTGGCGATTCTGAATGAGGTTAGATACTCACCTGTCTGGATATGTTCGCGTAGAAGGGCTCTTTGTCCATGATTCTAACCTGCTTATAATATATTTCGCTGTTACGGATAATCGTGATTTTGAAAACCTGGTCCGGCAGCATATTCATAATAGCTTCTTCAAGGGTCTTAATGGTTTCTATCAGTTCACCGTCGATGCGCAGGAGCAAATCGCCCTGGCGGATACCGATCTTGGCTGCCGGGCTTGTCGCGGCCACGTTGTCAACCAGGATACCCACCAGTTCGTAAGGCTTCCCGGTGTCGGGATTGATCTCATCGATCGGGATCCCGATATAGACTGCAAGTTCTTTGTCGTAGTACCTGTAAGGGAAGATGCCGAACCATGGGTGGAACACTTTTCCATTTTCGATGAGCTGGTTAACCACATCAAGCATCTTGTTGGATGGCAGGGCATAGTTGATATTCTCGCGACCACTTCCGAAGCGCCGGTTAACGATACCAATGACCTGGCCGTCATTGTTGAATACCGGTCCGCCGAAGTTCCCAGGGTTGATCGAAGCGTCAACGACAATCGCGTCGATGATAAGGATACCATCCCAGCCGTTAGGGCCGACCATTCGCATATCGCGGATGTTCGAGCAGTAACCGTAGGTCATGGTGTCCTCAAGGCCGACCGGGTCTCCCATGATTATAACCGGGTCACCACGTTCAACCGTATAGGAGTCAGCCCAATCGATTGGAGTGAAGGTCCTGTATTCCGGGTAATCCTCGTAAAGCGGGTCACCGGGCTCCGGCCACCATACCTTGAGCATGGTCAACTGGTAGTATTCATCTTCCGATTCAAGGGTCGCCCTGTATTCCTCACCCTCGATGGTAACGGTCACGATCTCGGCGTTCTCGATCGTCTGTGGGTAGGTGAGGATGTAGCCATCTTCGCTGATAAGGAATCCCGTGCCTCCGACATGGCTGATGGTTCTCTGGAAAGGACTGAGAACCGATATACCGGCGTACGGCAGGGAAATCGATTCTATGCTTACAAGGCTATCCTTGACCTTCTGGTAAACCTGTATCGGGGGGAAGTCCTCCCGAACGAAGTCGGTCGTGATATCCTTTGCATTGGCGGGAGCGGCGGAAAAGACCAGCCCCACCATCATTATCGATAATAAAAGCAAAGAACTGATAGAAAGCCTCATGAACCTCAATCTCCTTATGATAAACGTTAAATAATAATTTCAAATATCCCAGCCGGTCTTAGTACGTGATCGGCGAATGCAATGTCTGGATACTGTAATTCCCCATACCTTGAATATCGGCACCGAAGTAACGGATCTGCTTTTTCTCAACGGTGACGACGAACGACATCGGTTTGCCTTTACCACGTCTTATCTTGAACTCGATTTCCTGTCCAAGGTCGGCGTTGAGGAAATACTTGTATATATCGAAGATATAATTCATCTTCTGGCCGTCGATGCGGTTGATGATATCGCCTTCCCTTAAACCGGCTTCGTATGCGGGGCTGTATGGATTAACGACTTTGATTTCCATCTCTTTTGGCCTGGGTTCGAACCAGAGGCCCTCGGTTTTACCCTCATAATAAAGCGCCTCGGACTTGGATATGATTTCACTGTGCAACGCGATACCGACCCATGGGCGGCGTACTTCGCCATAGGCGAGGATGTCGGCCGCGGATTTCTTCAGAAGGTCGGTGGGTACACTGAATCCCCAGTTCTCAAGTGAACCGAAGCCCCATGTGTTTGTGCCGATGGCTTCGGCATAGGCGTTGAAGCATGGACCACCCGAGTTGCCGTGGTTTATGGCGGAATCGACATGGAACATATATTCCACAGCCGTGGCGTAATGCTCGCGTTTCGAGTAGCTCCAGGCGGGGTCATAGCTCATAAAACCGAAAGCGAATATTTGTTCAAATGGAATGATCTCGGTCAGCACTCCCACGTTGATATTGAAATATTCCAGCCAGCCTTCCAGCGGGTCGGTCGGGTTAAGATAATTACCGGCCTGCGCCTGTCCGCCGGGACTGCCGCAGGTGGCGACAACGTCACCCGATTCCATCAGACCGCTTTCGGCTAACTTGATGGGAAAGAATTTCTCGTAAGGAGCTTCAACCTTTATCAGGGCCATGTCGAGGGCAGGGTCCTCGGCGAGGAGCACTCCCCTATGGCGGTAACCGAGTACTCGGCTCTTTTCCTGCTCACCCCAGAAGGCAATCTCCATATATTGCCCGCCGCTGGTGACATGCCTGTTGGTTATGGCGTGGCCTTCTTTATCGATGATGTAGCCCGATCCGGCCGCACCTTGAAGGTTTATGATCTGGATTACACCCTTGTTGATCTCCTTGAAGAGATCGGCGCCGCCTTCCAGGAGGTCAAGCACCAGTTCCCTTTCCTCAAGTTCATCGAGTTGGGCCTGGGATCCAAGGATCGGCCACGTGAAAAGTGCAACCATGGCCATAAGTAAAACAGTCGCCTTGAAATGAGTCCCAAAGAATGGTTTGTACATCTGCACTCACCCCGCAAAATAGTAATTATTGATAATCAAAACAACAAACAACCAACGCGTGTACGGGAATGAAATTCTACTCATCAGCCTCAAAAAAAGTTATTTCAAGCTCAGTTGTGAAAACTTCATATTTCTCGAAGTAACGCCTCAAGTATGTTAAGGACACGATATCTCCGATGTCATACTTCTCAAGCTCGTTATTCAGAACTGATGTGCTTTCTATGATCTGGTCCTGGAACATCCACAGGATATCGTCCGTGGATAATCCCGCCTTCTCTGCAGGGGAATCCTCGGTGACATTGATAATGAACTTGCCGATCTTCTTTTCCGGAACCAGCACCACATTCTGGCCGCGGTCGTTAATGGCGGTTTCCAGTTCCCCCTCCTCGATCAGGGCTAAGACGTGTTCCGGCAGGTCGGAAAGGTAGTCGATTTCAATAACATCGGGAATCTCATAGGCGATCCTGAGTTCATCGCTCAGGTCGAGAAGGCTGAATCCGAACCAGGCGCGCCGAACCTCGCCGACGCCGATGATCTGGTCAACCACGTCGCGTATAACATTCTCCGGCAGCGCGAAGTGGATTTCGGTGATGTCCGGGTATGGCGCGGCATTGGTCAACATGGCAACCATTTCACCGTCGAGGTTGAGCATCAGGCCGCCCTCGTTACCCGGGCTGTATGGATAGTTAACCTGGAAAAAGATATTTTCCGTCTCTTCCAGTGCCGGATACTGGGTCCTCAACGCGCTGATGATGCCCGATGTGACCTGTGTCGCATGGCTCCTACTGCCGAAGTTATGCGCGACGATTGCGAGGGGCTCACCGACCGTCACTTCATTCGAGTCGGCGAAAGTTACCGGGTGCAGGTATTCCGGATCGAGCCTGTCCACCTTGAGCACCGCAAGTGATGTGGGCGAGTCATAACCGATAAGCTCGGCGGGATACGCCTTGCCGTCCGAGAACGTGACCCTGATGTAGGCCGGTTCCTTGACACCCTCACGTTTACCGGGTTTGAACGCACTTGCGTAACTTGAGGGATAGTGCAGGATTGCACTCATATCGGAGACTATATAGCCCTCGTCGTTGTAAACGAAACCGGTGCTGAAATCACCGCTGATCATCACTGTCCGATAACGGTCAACATCCCAGGTTTCCCTTGTAAACCTGGTGTCGATAACGACGACCTGGTTTAAGGCACTGCTGCCGACTTCCTTCAGGTAATCACTGTATACCGTGCCCTGCTCAAATGTCTGGGCTCCGGCCATGGGAGATATGCCTGTCACCAAGCCGATGGTCAGGATCAAGGTACAAACAAAAGCAATAGTGTTCCACGGACGTATCATTACTTATAACCTCTTCGCCCAAGGATAATTAATAAGAACTTAAATCAAGGGCGAATTATAACATACATATATACACCACGCAATTTAATTATCCACTTGAAAGACAAACTCCCCCACGGGGGAGTTCAATGGAAAATCCTGAAATTTGTAAATTTTATTGACACTGTTTCTACCCGTATTTCAGACCAATTCTCCTTAAGAATGATTAATTGAATGGGGTGCAGCACACTTCAGTGTGCGTGTATCCCTGATTATAAGCCGATTATCGCACACTGAAG
>CBDVBS010000277.1:0-5481 GCA_965372275.1 uncultured bacterium
GTCTTTCACCTGCTGGAAGAAATCCTTTGCATCAGGCGGCCCAAGTACTGCATACATTGCCGCCGCATGGGTCGCGGTTGTTCCGAACAACGGCAGAGGAATGGCGATCTTATCCGCGGGCCATTTCGTATTGAGAAGGTCATCCATTCCCGTGGGATAATCCTCAACACCGACGAGTTCAGTGTTGATGATAATGACCCTCGCGCGTCCCGCGATCCCGGCCCAGTAGCTTTGCGGGTCGCGGAATTGGACGGGTATATCCGATGCGCTTTTTGAATCGTACGGCATAAGGACACCCTTCTCTTTGAGAAGGATCGTCTGGGCGAATTCACCGTTCCACCATACATCGGCAAGGGGGTTGCTTTTTTCCGCGATAAGACGGTTGACAAGCCCCGTTGTCTTCGCGGCTTCCACATCATAGACCGCACGCACCTTGATCCCGGACTCATTCTCGAATGCCTTGAGCACGGGCTCTGAAAAATGCTGGTCAACCGATGTGTAAACAACAACTTCGGGAGAATGACTGCTGTTGCCGCACCCGGTCGATAGTATGGCTGGCGAAAAAAGCAACAGGGATATCAAGAATAGATATTTAATACTGAAATGCGTGATGGTTGATTATACCATCGGTGTGATAATCTTCAGTCAAGCCGCTTCTTTTGGGTGTGAAGTAAACAGATCAGCCCTTGAGGTGTAAATGTATTTGCTATTGTATTTGCTATAATGATTTCGCCTGATGAGAACCTGCTTTTCGTCAACTCATGGGAGGTATGGTAATGCGTTACCTTGTACTCATATTGATGTTTGTCGTCCTGCTTGCCCCATCCGCGGCATCCCGGGAAGACTATGTAGCCCCTACGATAATCGGCATCATCGGTGCCATGGATATTGAGATACAACTCTATATCGAGGAACTCGATGGGTATGAAACCATGGATATAGGCGGGTTGAAGTTCCATGAAGGCGTCCTGAACGGACAGCCGGTTGTGATAGTAAAATCCGGCGTCGGCAAGATTGACGCAGCATGCGCGGCGACCCTTCTCATCCACGAATTCAAGGTCAACGCGGTCATATTCTCAGGTGTAGCAGGCGGTGTAGATTCGAATTTGCGTGTTGGGGATATAGTGATTGCCGACAAACTGCTGCAACACGATTGGGGACTTCATTCGCCGGACGGTTTCCAGTGGTGGGAAAATGAGTTCCATCCGCATGAGATGCTGTCCGAAATTGCTCACCAGTCCGCGAAGAACACCGAGTTTCCCGTGGAGATGTTCGAAGGTGTTGAATTACAGCCGAATATCGTGATGGGGACGATTGTCACGGGCGACCAGTTCATCATGTCGGACAAATATGTAGAGATGCTCTATGACAAATTCGACGCGGCATGCACCGAGATGGAAGGCGCGTCGGTCGCCGCGATATGCGAAAAATTCCAGGTGCCCTACGTGGTTATCAGGTGCCTGAGTGACAGGGCGGATGATATTGCGGATGTTGATTTCGATGTATTCGCGCCGTACGCGGCACGGGCGTGCAGTCTCATCGTGCTCCAGATACTCGAGAATACTTCCAAATTCCAGGAGGTACTTCTGTCCCGCACTGATTTCACGATTCCCGACCCGGCGTGCAAGAATTGCTGAATGGTTCGGGGGGATTTTAGAATCATCGTGAATATCCTTCGGTTGGCTGGAACCAGCCGGGTTGTATTTCCGAAATATCAATGTTTTGAAACGAGAGGTGTCCGATGCTGATCTGGAAACAAATGTTTCCACCCACGATAATCATGTGTGTTGTCTCAATTGCGCTCACTGTTTTAGCATTCTATAAGGGTAGATCTCTTGAAGGAATGGATAATGCATGGAAGATATTCTATCCGATCATACCATTGCTGTTCTTCGCGTTTATCGTTGCCGGTATGGTCCAGGTTCTCCTTCCACAGGAATGGGTGGCGAAATGGTTAGGTCCCGGATCGGGCTGGAAGAGAATATTCATTGCATGTATAGCCGGTGGGTTAACCCCGGGAGGGCCGTTTATCCAGTTTCCCCTGATGGCGGGACTGTGGAAATCAGGGGTCGGAGTGGGTGTGCTGGTGGCATACGTGACATCGTGGAGTTTGTGGGCGGTGAGTCGTATGCCCCTTGAATATTCAATTCTTGGGCCGAAATTCGTGATAGCAAGGCTTCTCTCCACCCTGATCTTCCCACCATTGGCGGGATTTATCGCGGGCGTGTTTTTCAGCAAATGGGTCGGCGCACCGCCCGTTTAAAACACACATGTGCCGTTACATGGGGTTGCGAACTTTTTCGCAAAACGTTAGAATATGGGCACGCAGAACTTAAGGATCAACTAATGAGAAGGTTTATTTGCATTTTCGGCTTTACATGGTGCATCGGATGATCTACCCGGCTGAATGCCGGGTTTTTATATTTTATGGGTCTTGAATATCATTTTTCGGAGGATTATTATGCGAGAGTATTACAACGATCAGTTTTCAATCGTGGCCACAAATTTTGCCCGTTCAGAGATAAGGGAACTTCTGAAATTAGTCGGGAGACCAGGGTTCATTTCATTCGCGGGAGGACTTCCCAGCCCGGAGACATTCAATGTTGAAGCGACGAAGGAAATTTGCAATTATGTTCTGGATAATAGCGCCGCCCAGGCTCTTCAATATAGCCCGACGGAAGGCGTACCCCAGCTTGCTGATGCCCTGATAGGTTGGGCCGCGAAGGATAACATCAATGTCGAAAGGGAAAATGTCCTGGTCACAACCGCATCCCAGCAGGGACTTGACCTCTTAGGCAAGATATTCTTCAACCCGGGGGATAAGGTGATCTGCAGCGTACCCACCTACCTTGGGGCTATCCAGGCATTCAGGACATACCAGGCGGAATTCGTCGGTGTTCCCCTCGATCCCGAAACGGGCATGGATACCGAAGCGGTTGAGGCCATTCTCAAGAAAGACCCGGAAGGCGTCAAATTCATCTATGTCATCCCCGACTTCCAGAATCCGGCCGGTGTGACTCTCAGCATGGAGAAGCGGAAGCATCTTCTTGAAATTGCTGATAAATACCATGTATTGATTGTCGAGGACAGCCCGTATCGTGAACTGCGGTATGAAGGTGAAACCCCGCCGAGCCTGCTTGAGATGGATGCGGGGCAGGGCAGGGTGCTTACTCTTTACACATTCTCGAAGATATTCGTGTCGGGATTCAGGCTCGGATGGGCTATCGGCCCGGCGACCGTGATCGACAAAATGACCATCGCCAAGCAGGGTGTTGACCTCTGCACACCCGCATTCAACCAGCTTATCGCCGCGGAATTCATCACCCGGGGTCTCCTTCGGAAGCAGATCGACTTCAATATCGGGTTCTATTCCAAAAAGCAGAAGCTCATGCTGAAAACTCTCGACGAGATGATGCCGAAGGTTGACGGCTTGTATTGGACGAAGCCCGAGGGCGGTCTCTTCATGTGGCTGTCGATGCCCATAGGGTATGACACGACCGGTGATATGCTGAAACGTGCGCTCGATATGAAACTTGCGTATGTCATCGGCAGGGCGTTTGACCCGTTCGGCGGAAGCCTTAACTGTATGCGTATCAACTTCAGCTACCCGGCGGAAAGTGAAATCCCCATCGGAGTCGAGCGTCTCGCAAAGCTGATTGAGAGCGAAGTTGCCGCCGCGAAGTCAGGCTAAACACCATTCAACGAAGAAATCCACCCGGCTTAAGTCCGGGTTTTTTCTTAGCTGTTATAATTCAGGTGTGGTCTCGTAATGAAATTTACATCAGGCGGGTGCCGCACACTTCAGTGTGCGATCCCTTTGAAATCAGGCAAGACGCACAATGAAATTTGCTCATAAAATGCTTCCCGCCGAGATGATCGGGCGGGTCAACCGGTTCACCGCGAACGTAAAACTTGACGGGGAAGTGGTCAAGGCGCATATACCGACAACAGGGCGCCTGACCGAATTGCTGCAACCGGGGATGCGATGCTATTTACGCAAGGTTGAGAGTGATACGCGGGTGACGCCCTACGATCTCCTTCTCATTAAATACAAGGGGAACCTCGTGCATATCAACGCTATCGGCGTGAACAAACTGTTGGCTGAGGCGATTCGTGGGAACCTGTTGGATGAGTTTGCGGGATATGATGTCCGCACCGAGTATTCCTGGGGCAATTCGCGATTCGATCTGTTTCTGAGAGCTCCGAGACGTAAGCCGGTGTTGATCGAAGCCAAGTCGGTTACATTATGCGAGGATGGAATTGCACTTTTCCCGGATGCTCCTACCAGTCGTGGGATCAAGCATCTGCTGGAATTGGCGCATAGTGTACGCGAAGGATACCGGGCATATTCGATATTTGTCGCTCAACGTGCAGACCCGGAGATATTCCGCCCGAACTGGCTTACCGACCCGGAATTTTCTGAAACATTGATGCAGGTGTCGAGGGTGGGTGTGAATGTACGTGCCTATAAATGTGATGTCTCCACCACCGAAATGACCATCTCCACCCGCCTCCCAATCCGCCTGCATAAATGGTAATAAAACGCTATAAATAGGGACGGCCCCGCATTATTCTGAAATAAGCTCGGTAACCCGCGTAAACAGCAGCTTGTAATTCAGGTCCGACCCTATTTCTCCGCCGGTATTCATGCGGGTTACGTCAGGCTGAAACCGATAATTAGGGTCGGACCCGATTTTTCGAAAAATATGCCCGGTAACCAGCGTAAACAGTAGCTTGTAATTCAGGTCCGACCCTACTTTTCGGAAGGAGGATGAAATGGCTGTTAAGACGGAATATCTGGAATTCAGTACACGGGGGGATTGTGAGATATTCGATCTGACCTCGGATGTCGCCGGTAAACTAAAACAGACCGGCTTGACCGACGGCACGGTCACTCTATTCTGCCCCGGATCGACCGGCGGGCTCAGCACCGTTGAATATGAACCGGGGTTAATAAAGGACATCCCGGAATTCTTCGACAAGATAATCCCGAAGCGGGAGTACCATCACGACATGACCTGGCACGACGGCAACGGTCATTCCCATCTACGCGCGACACTCCTCGGGCCGAGCCTGACCGTACCGTTCGTCGATGGCCAACTAACCCTCGGCACGTGGCAGCAGATAGTATTCATCGATTTCGACAACAAGTCGCACCGAAGGCGATTGGTGCTGCAATTCATCGGGGAATGAAACTCGACTTTCGCCATAATAAAACTATATCTGACGCTGCAAGTCTTACGTAGGGGTGACCCGGCGGGTCACCCACCGGGTTGGGTTGCATTTGAAGCGGAGGGCGAGCCTCCGGCTCGCCCCTACGAGATGCTTATAGCATACAACCTGACTTCAAAACCGGCTGTTTTTAACCATCTTTGGCGAAAGTAGAATAAAAAAGGACGGTGTTCATACCGCCCTTGAGACTGCAGACTGAAAACTGATTAACGCTTCGTTTTGGTGTTTCGGGAATTTATTCCCGAAACT
>CBDVBS010000278.1:0-5451 GCA_965372275.1 uncultured bacterium
CGAGCCGGAGGCTCGCCCTCCGTCTTCAAATTCAGCCTTACCATAGGGTGACCCGTCGGGTAACCCCTACGCAAGACTTGCCGTATCAAGTAAAGTCATATAGTGGCGAAGGTTGAGATTCTGTAAACCCTTTTTAAATCCGATAGGTAATCTACGCGGACATAATATGAAATTAATATAGTGAGTAGCTTGTGCACTTACGAGATGGATGGTGCTAAATGCTGAAGTGGTTTACAGCCAAGGAATCGAAAAAAGAAAAGCGGTCTAAGCCAAACGGCCTCGGCGACCTTGAGAAGCTGGTCGAGGATATAACCGAAATCCCGACGCTGCCGGATATTGTATTCAAGGTCACCGAAGTTATAAACGATCCACGGTCATCCGCATCCGACCTGGAAAAGACGTTATCCCATGACCAGGCCATCGTTTCTAAAATTCTGAAGCTCGTCAACTCGGCCTACTACAAAAGACGCGAGAAGATCGCCAGCCTCGGAAGGGCCATTCCGATACTTGGATTTCAGAATATCCGTAACCTCGTGTTCTCCATGAGCCTGCTCGAATTCTCAACCGATGAGATCGACATGCGCGCCTTCTGGCGTCACAGTTTCGCCACGAGCCTTATCGCAAACGAAATCGGGAAGCATAACAAGATAGAAGACAGGGAAACGGCGGGATGCGCCGCGCTGATTCACGACTTAGGTAAGGTGATCCTCTACCAGCACTACCCCGGGGAATTCATCAAAATAACTTCGAGGGTCAGTGATGGCGATACGACCTTTTTCGAGGCTGAGAATGCCGCTTTTGGTGTAAATCACGCACAGGTCGGGAAGATGCTCGGTGAGAAGTGGGGCTTCCCACCTTCACTCATCAAGCCTATCGAATTTCACCACAGCCCGTTGGAGGCATCCGAACACTCAAACCTTGTGGCCGTGGTCTACCTGGCCAATATCATCAGCGACCGCTACGGATACGGCTTCCTTTCGGATTCATCCATGCACAGCATAGAACCGGACCTGGCGGAGAGGTTCCTTACGGGCGATGCACTCAAGGTTGCCGTCGAAGCCAAGCTCAAGAAAGAGATGCCCATATTCGAAACATTCATCGACAAAATGGCCGCTTTCAGGCAGAGTATCGAGGATCACGACAAGGCAATCTACGAACCGACTGACGTCTGGTCCTGATGAAATATAAACCCGAATTAAATTCGATCAATAGATATCCCCCCCTCCAAGGGGTTTTTCCCTTTTCGAGTTCCTGAAAAATTCCGCGTTTATTTCATTTCAGGAATATCAACTAAGCATATATGTGATAAAATTTTCGTGTTGAGGACCGACTTCTCGTATTCCTCAATAACCCTCGGGGGATTAATCACCATTGACATGATATATATGGAATCGAACAAAACCGGAGGTCACATATGAATACCAGGCATCTACTCTTGCTTGCTTTCCTCCTCGCATTTTCGGTAGTCGCGGGTTGTTCCAACAGCGAAGTCCCCATTGCTCCCGGGGATTCACCAGATATGAGCAGCCGTGACTATACCTCCATACCTACCTATCCAGGCGGGCATAACATCGGAAGCTATACTCTTATGCTGGATGAAATATCCGGCACGGTTGAGCTGATCCAAACCGACAGGACCGCCGAGAAGGATGTAACAGGATGGGCCTCTGTTGTTATCGAAGGTTACCACTTCGATCCGGTCTTCAGCAACTGGGAGATCGACGCCCGTATCACCAATCACACCCCGTTCACGGGCTGGGGATGCGACGTAGTGTTCACCGAGCTTGCCGATAAGACGATCGTCGGCCAGGACGGTTATCTGTATATCATGGTCGAGGGCGTTCCGAAGAGATGTCCCGTTGTCGCCTATTCGAAGATGACGCCGCAACGCATCTTTCCGCCGGAGCATAGCGACGTACGCAAGATAATCATCCATATTCCTCCTGACGCGCCGGGCCTGAACCCCATCCAGTTTTTCATCGACGCCTGGTGGCCGGGAGCGAGACATGAACCGTATGTTGAGGACCTGATGATCGAACCCTTACCGGCACCTGGGATGTATCACATATCGGCCCACGTGCGGGATTGGCAGATGCCCTACTCCCACCAGATGGAAGTCAAGGGGATCATCCCTATCAATGGGAGTGATGACCCGTTCGTGTTCACACTCTATGATGACGGTGAGCATGGTGATGGCGGATACAACGACTATATATGGGGAGCCGACTTCAATTTCGAGGCTCCTACCGGTAAGTATCTCTGCATCGTAAAAGCCTGGGACCCCGAGGACAACTCCTTCGAGAACGATATTCGGTTCTACCACGAGGGTGGACCCCCGCAGTGCGAACCGATCCCGCATTGGACGATTGATGAGGACATGCATGGCAACATCGAACTTGAAGATACCTGGGTCTTTTATCATGACCCGCCGTTCGTTGATTGGTGGATGTGGCTGAAAGGACCGGATATCCCACCCCCGCCGATCTTCTGGCAGTATCACCAGGTATTCGGCATAACGTTGGGTCACCGCCCGACAACCGGATACTGGATACGAATCGATGAAGTCTGTATCGACCATGATGAAGATATCATCCATATTGAATATACCGAGATGGTTCCCGGAGAGAGCTGCAATGAACTGCAGATCATCACCCAACCTTTCATCGCCATAGGTATGATGAGATGGGAGGGCATACCGGTTGAATTCCATAAAAATGTTGAAGTTTACGAGTGTCCCGAAGAGGATTGCCTTGAGTTCGAACTTCTTGTGGACGGACAACACTCCGGCTGGCACGAGAAGAATACGACTGTGATCACCAGCCCGTATGGCTGGGCTCAATTCTGGCACGTGCATTCCCCGTACACCGACCCGCCCGAAATAAACTGGGCCGAACATATGATCGTGGCCCTTGCGATGGGAAATCATCCAACCACCGGATACTCGGTGCATCTTGATGAGATTTGCTGGTGCGATCAGGGTGATACGTGGAGGATCGATTACACCATTGAAATTCCGGGTGATAGCTGTGATGAGGCTCAGATAATCACACAGCCGTATGCATATTACGTCGTGGAAAGAGCCGATGGCGGATTCACCTTCATCGAACATGAACACGTTTACGAATGTGATGATTAGGCAATATTAATCCCGATTAACCAAGCGCCCTTCGGGGCGCTTTTTTTTGCAGAAGTACAGATGCTAAGATAGCTACTAAGACCAATTCTACTTGGTAAATCTTTTTTCATAAGCTGGTTGCCGCACACTTCAGTGTGCGATGAGTGGCTTATAATCAGGGATTCACGCACACTGAAGTGTGCGGCACCCGATTCAATTAATCTTTCTTAAGGAGGATTGGTCTAACCTTCGCCAGATGAACCCCAGCGTTACAGATAGTGGAAACTAATGGATTTTAGCTATCTGATACACTTTCTTCTTCCCCCCCCGTCCACGGGGGGGGTTAGGGGGGGGATTGGTTTTTCTATGAGTCTCTTTAATTCGTTCCATGTTAGCTAAAAAAGATTGATAGCCACTATAAATTATTCGTTCTTGATGGCACGGTTTGCCCGAGTCTTCGAGGGCTAACCGTGGGAACGTAAACGGAATAGTATGCCGGGATTATGACTATAAGATTGCACAGTCCGGGGACAGTCACCTGAAGACAGGATGACAGTCCCCTTCAGGCAGTCCCCTTGCACGCCATGATGATAGCTGACCTCCCGCTTCCCTGACGATTTTCACTCCTTGGGGGACTGGCATCCGGACTTGCCACACGCCTCACCGAATATATAGGCATCTTAGTTACCGTGCGGCAAGTCCGGTGCCTGTCCCCATCATTGAATCTACGAGCGGCACACAAGCTTGAGACAGAAGGATTTATGCAACGTTAAGATGAACCCTGACGTTGCATAAACAATGAGTGATGGGTGGCACGGTTTGCCCGAGTCTTCGAGGGCTAACCGTGGATTATTCAGGGATCCCGCTAAGACCACGGTTAGGTTCGAAGACTCACCAAACCGTGCCACCCGGATGAGGATCTCCTGGGTTAGTGGATGCACCCTGCATAAATTATTCGTGACATAAGGGGTGAGATTTGATATGCTTTATGGCTTGCAAAAATTCATGCATCGCGGCCGTGTTGTAGTCGTTTACTTGTTGACGTTACTGTCGTTGTAAGGCTTACGGTTGTCGAGCGAGTAGTGGAGGATTCAGTTGTCAGAAATGAACATTTCTTCGGATAATCCGGAGGAGGATAAACCTCTACCGGAGGATGTAAAGGAAGCGGAAGCGCCGCAAGAGGATACGGAAGACAGGAAAATAAGAGTTTTTTCGGAATCTGAAAAAGAACCGGCTGCAATGTCGGAACAGGCAGAGATGATGATGTCCGACATAGGGGGCCCCAAGATTTACAATATAGGTGACAAGGTTACCGGTACGGTTGTCCAGGTCAAGGATGACAACCTGATAGTCAGTATCGGTACAAAGAATGAAGGTATTGTCCCTCGCGAAGAACTGAGCTTCGTGCCCAACCCGTCAACCGAGCAGTATGCACCCGGGCAGGAACTCGACATGATCGTTATCAGGCAGGCCGATGACGATACTTACTTCCTCAGCAAGAAACGCGCGGAGGAAGAGAAATCATGGAAAAAGGTCGAGGAAGCCTACGCAAGCAAATCCCGCATCATGGCGGTTGGAAACCAGGTGGTCAACGCCGGGCTTATCCTCGATATGGGTATTCGCGGCTTCCTGCCGATGAGCCATGCCGACATCAAGCGGATCAATATCGAAGATCTCCTCGGCAAGGAATTCGAAGTCAGGGTACTCGAATTCGACAAGGAAACTCGGCCCCAAAGGCTCGTTGTAAGCCGAAGGCTCTGCCTTGAAGAGGACCTCACAAAAGAACGCAACCAGATTTATGAGGATTTCAAAGTCGGTGACGTAATCACCGGTAAGGTGGAAAAACTCACCGGCTTCGGTGCGTTTATCAACCTCGGCGGCGTCACTGGACTTCTGCATATATCACAGATGTCGCGCAAACGTATCAGCGATCCATCGGAAGTAGTCAAGGTAGGCGAAGATATCGAAGTCAAGATCATAGATATCGACCGTGAAAAACTGAAGATACGTCTCAGCAGACGTGATTTGCTACCCGATCCGTGGGATGAAGCCGACAGGACCTACAAGGCCGGTGACGTCGTGGAAGGCGTCGTCGTTCGTGTAACAAGTTTCGGGGCATTTATCAAAATCGATAACTACTTCGAAGGCCTGGCGCATATATCCGAGCTTGTAGATAACAAGATCAATCACGCCAAGGAAGTATTCTCCCCCGGCGATAAAGTTTCGGTAATGATCCTTGAGATCGACAAGAAGCGTAAGCGCATCAGGCTTTCCGCGAAAAAAGCTGTTGAGAAAGAAGCCAGGCGTGAAGTAGATGCCTACCTCAAAACCCAGGG
>CBDVBS010000279.1:0-5448 GCA_965372275.1 uncultured bacterium
TATCAGAATACTCTCAACCCTTTTATTCCCAGATAAGGGAAGCGCGACCATACATGGTCACGATGTCGTCAAGGATGTGGCCAAGGTTCAGAGGATCATCAACAGGGTAAGCGTCGATGCTGCATTTTTCAAGAAGCTCTCAGCCTATGAGAACCTTCTTTACACGGCACGCCTCTATGGCGTCCCGATGAAGACGATGAAGGTTGAAGCACAGGAAATCCTCAAGAAGCTCGATTTCAAGGTAGAGCGGTTCTTCGACCCCATCGAGGATTTCAGTCGTGGTATGCAGCAGAAGATCGCCATCGCAAGGGCTTTCCTGACCCAGCCGGTGGTTATCCTTCTCGATGAGCCGACAACGGGACTCGATCCCAAGTCAAAGCGTGATGTCCAGGCGTTCATCAGGAAGATCAACGAAGATCACAACGCGACCATGATACTGACGACTCACGACATGGATGAAGCCGACAGGTTGTGTAATCGGATCGCCATCATAGACGGCGGGAAGTTCATACAGCTCGGTACTTCGGATGAACTTAAGGCACTGGTCGCCGATAAGCACGAGAACCCGACACTTGAGAATGTGTTCCTCGACCTTACCGGCAAGAAGCTTTTGAAGGAAGACGAGGAGCGACCCCAATCGGTGGTCGTAGATTAAAGGAGGAGGTGGAACTATGCACACGGCAAGAGCATTACATCAGATCAAAGCAAGCTACGCCTTCTTAGAGCGCAACATGCATCTGTGCAGACGTTATTTAGGCTGGGAAATCGTTTTCCTCGTCTCTACCATTGTGAACACGTTCGCCTTCGGGCTCATCGGCAAGATGATGGGCGGGGATACGAATGAGAATGTCCTGTACCTTGTAATAGGAGCACTCATGTGGTCGTTTCTTTCGGCGTTATTCCACGAGGTCTCGCAAACGATTTCCTGGGAACGCTGGGAGGGCACACTTGAATATACCTTCATGGCCCCCGTACACAGGCTTACACACCTTATCGGGGTATGCATGTTCGCCATTATTTACGGGCTTATTCGATGCATAATTGTATTGATCGCGGCGGTGTTGTTCTTCGAACTAAACCTGGAAGGAGCTAATCTTCTCGGGGCATTTCTTATGATAGCGGCAAGCTGCCTGCCATTCATAGGAATTGGCTTAGGTGCCGCAGTACTGCCCCTGCTGAGTCCTGAGAAGGGTGCACAGGCCACGCAGATCATCCAGGGGATCATTCTCCTGGTGAGTGGTGTCTATTACGGCGTTGACAAGCTCCCGCTGTGGATGCAACCGGTGAGTTATGCCAGCCCCGCCACTTATACACTTCTGGGTGTTCGCGGAGCGCTGCTTGAAGGAACGCCGACATGGGAGTTGCTCCCATACATCTGGTGGCTGTTGATATCGGGAATCATTCTGATCCCGATCGGATTTCAGATATTCCTTATCGGTGAGCGTTATGCGAAACATCACGGTAAGCTGAAGAGGAGTGGATAAGATGAATTTACGTGCTAAAGATATAACCTACGGCGGGCATTTATGGCGTCGTCCATGGTGGCTGCCCGCCGTGGCTTTCTTCCTGCGAAACTGGCACCTTTATAAGAGGCACCTCGCATGGATAATCGTATTCTGGGTGTACAGCATCATCAATACGATTACAGTCGGGATGATCGGACGTGAGTTCATGCGTCCCGAAATGGTTCTCTTCCTTGTGATAGGGTCGATTGTATGGGCCTTCCTGGGGTCCATATTCGAGGAGATGAGCGAAGTGGTAAGCTGGGAGCAGTGGGAAGGTACCATGGAATACACCTTCATGGCCCCGGTGAGCCGTTTGGCCCACCTATTGGGGGCCGGTGTAAGTGCGGTCAGCTTCAGTTTCTTAAGGTCGCTGATAATATTCGTTTTCGCGGCGTGGTTCTTCCATCTGGATCTTGGCAATGCCAACCTGTTTGGCGCAGCACTGGTGTTGGCGGCGAGTTGTCTGCCATTTTTGGGGATCGGTATGATCGCCGCAACATTTCCATTGATGGCACGCGAGAAGGGTCAGCAGGCGACATACATCCTGCAAAGTTTCATTCTTCTCGTGAGTGGTGTCTTCTATGAGATCACCATACTGCCCAAATGGCTTCAGCCGGTAAGCGCCTATAGTCCTGGTACATACAGCCTGAGGAGCCTGAGAGCAGCGATTTTGCACAACGCCCCGACATCGGAGCTTATGGGCGATATCTTGATTCTCATTTTATCGGGAGTTGTGCTGATCCCCGTCGGATATTTCATCTTCCGGGCTGGCGAGCATTACGCCAAAAAGCACGGGAAGCTGAAGAAAAGCGGGTAGGGGAGTAAGATGAAGGTAATCTCGTAGCCCGGCAATCCTTTGCCGGGTCTTCTCTAACATGGATTCCCGGCAAAGGATTGCCGGGCTACATACCGGGTAACGCAGGTCTATGACCTGCGTTCGTTGGTCATAGACCGACGGTAACATTGTGAAGCATTGCCTTGACATCATACCGGTGGTATCCTCAATATGAGGGAGGTGTAATCGTGGAAGTCATCATATGGGTACTGCAGCACCCCTTGTTGGTCATCGGAATGGCAGTGACGTATGTATTGGTGGTTGGCTATGTGCTGATCGAAATCGCAAGTACTGGGGATGATCACTGGGTGTGGATATCGTTCATCCTTCTGCTTTCGTTCATTGCCGTACCATTGTATTTCATAATCAAAATAAAAAGGGCAGCGCTTGAACGGGCCTGGGTGGACAGGCAGATCAAGGCTGATGAATTCAAAGGGAGCTATAATCCACGGAAAATTACATCGGAAGCCGAATTAATCGATAGTTACTACAAGTCGAAAGCTCAGAAGAAACGCTGAAAATATTGTTAGAGTTGGAAATGAATATTACTGCCCGGCAATCCTTTGCCGGGTTTTTCGGTGTTTCGGTAACTTGTTGCCGAAACTCAAGACAACACTATGTTCCGGGAATAAATTCCCGAAACACCGAACTTTTGCCGGGCTTTCCTCTTTTGCCAACCCACCTGAAAAATGCTACATTTCCCCCAGCAATGGGTAGTTGCATCGTCGATTAGCTCGCGATTTGCTATAGAAAGATATAGGTTTTGCTTATTCTTTTTATCCTTTTAGGCAACTAAGAACTATAGACCCGCAAGGCAGCCATCGGAGGTGCAGGAGATGAAGTACTCCTTCAGATGGGTCCTGATACCCATTGCCTTACTTCTCATCATTGGAATAACTCACGGATGCTCTGGGGGCGATAATCCCGCCACACCGGGCAATCAGAATCCCGAGGATGCAATCAGGCTTACATTGCAGACACCGTCAGAGACCATCACCGACGGGGCGGAAGTGTCGATACCGATACTCCTCAGCAATGCGAACAACCTGTATGCGTTCAGTTTCCGTGTGGAATATGACACATACGGAGCCGATCCGATAGAGGTTGACTGGGGTGAATTCCGTGTCGAGAACGATGTGGTATTCAATCCAACCGACCAGCCCGGATTGCTGCCGATAGCCTACTCTATGATCGATGGTTCCGGCCACGATGGCGATCAAAAGGTCTGCACATTGAAATTCCGCGTGCTCGATCCCGCGAAGTTCAACGTGCGGATAGTAACCGACGAGGAATATCTCGTGGGATATGATTTCAAACACGAACGACTGCACCTCGTCGCTGGAGGTGAGGTGTAATGAAACGAATTACACTGCTTATACTCACCACCGTGTTTATATTGGCATTTGCCGCGCCTTCATTTGCGGTCGTACCTCCATCCGATGAGGAAGCCGAACGACTTCGCAATTCACCCGACCTTGAAGAGAAAATAGAATTCTGCAATAAAGTGCTCGAACCTCTTCTGTATCCCTCGGCCAATCCCGAAGGTGTGATGAATACTTTCGGAAACGGGATAGCGCGTAATTTCGGCAAGACCGCTGCGGATGAGTTTTTTGTAGAGCGATATGATAAAAACTCAGATACAATAATCGACGAGCGTGATTTCATCGAAATGGCTTTTGACGGTGATTTGCTCAGGAGGGAAAGCAATAAATCACCAACCCAGGGTGACTCGAACTGCATTGTTCTCCTCATTAAATTCCCCGATGTGACATTCGAAGCTGAGCACGGCCATGATTACTGGGACAACATGTTTTTCGGCGAACAATTCCTCTCGACCAATTCATACTACGACCAGGTATCCGATGGAGCACTCAATGTAACTGGAGATGTCCTCACTAACCCTGCTGAAACCGACGGCTTCTGGTTGGCGGATCATGAGAAGGCCTATTACCCAACACAGGATCTGGATGTACTTCTCGGTGAGATCCTCGACAAAGCCGATCCTCATTACGATTTCTCTTTGTATGATGCCGACGGAAACGCCGAAGCGGACGGTGTGTTCTTTATCTACGCCGGTATGCACGGCGAATGGGCAAGTTTCTATTGGGGATGGGCGACATATGGAAACTGGTGGATTGACGGCGTGAAGGTCGGCCCATTGCAATTCTGCGGAGAATACCTGCAGACATATCGTGTCGCCGCTCACGAACTTGGACATATGATGGGCCTGCCCGACCTGTACGATTACAATTTCATCGATGAAGTCGCCTGGGGCATCGGTAACTGGGGCCTGATGGGAAAGGGCGAGGTTTACATGACTCCATGGTCGCGTATGAAACTCGGCTGGGCGAATGTTGTAACCTTATCGATGGATCAATACGATGTTGAAATATATCCGCAGGTAACCAATCCGCCAATTTACCGGTTATGGACAGAGGGTGCCGGGGGGAGTGAATATTTTCTTATCAGTTATGTCAAACAGGATAGCTATGATGTGAACATGCCCGGTGAAGGGCTTATGATATGGCATTGCGACGAGACCGGCAATAACAACTGGTGGTGGCATAAGAGGGTTGATGTCGAGGAAGCCGACGGGCTGGACGACCTTGACCATTTCAATAATCCCGGCGATGACACAGACCCGTATTACGACCCGAACAACTCAACCTTCGATCATGAGTCATATCCCAATTCCGATAATTACGGTGGTGAACCGACAAATGTCGCGGTGTTGAATATCTCCACAAAAGGCGGCGATTTCATGACCGCTGATCTGATTGTCGGAATTCCAAGCAACCTCCAGGTAGATGAGACGGAGCCGAATGATACACGTGAAGATGTCGGGGTTATCGACATTGTGCCGCCGAATGGTATATATGACGGCAGGGTGGATTATATGGAGGACCCGTCCGATTACTGGAGCTACAATATACTCTATCCCGGATTGATTGAAGTTGATGTAATCTCACACAATCCCAACGCGAACCTGAGCGTGTTCGTATGGGATGCGATGGGATTGGAACCGATAGGATCTGCTGAATCTACTAACGCAGTTGAACATCTGGAATGTGTCCTGCCTGTTCCTGGCGCGTATTTCCTCGAAGTCAG
>CBDVBS010000280.1:0-5447 GCA_965372275.1 uncultured bacterium
TACGCCGTATCATTAGCCGGACTTCCCCTAACGTCATCGCTTACACCTATTGGCGGGGGCGCGGGATACAGTACCTATGAACTTGATCTGGACGGCAATCAGCTTTCGCGGAATGGTGATGCCGAATTACTTATCGCGGTCTGTTCGGAAGCTACGGGTTACAATGGCATTCTGCCGGGAATTCCGGTTACATCATATTTCGTCCACAACTTCTATATAAGTCCAGAACCACCGGCGGGCTGGGCGATAACATGGGGCGGGGAAAATATGGAATATGTTGATGACATTGTCGTAGATAATTCCGGCAATGTCTATTTGACCGGGAACATACCCCGTTACGATGACATCCCATTAGACCTGGATCCGGGACCCGGTATCGATTTAAGATACACAACCGCGCATCAGAATTGCTTCCTCATAAAATACAGCTCAAACGGCGCTTATCAATGGGGCAGGCTTTGGGGTGAGGGGGAATGTTTAGCTATCGGTTGTGGTCTTGCTACTGATGTATTGGGGAATGTTTTTGTCACCGGATGCTATCGCGGCACTCTCGACCTCGACCCTGGTCCGGGAGTTGATATGCATCCTGGTGAACTGGCAGGAGAAGAAGTCTTTGTAAGCAAGTTTAATCCCGATGGTGATTTTCTGTGGGCACGTTCATGGGGAGATGAACACTTTGATGTAGGGAATGCTGTTGGAGTGGATTCTTCAGGTAATGTTTATGTCACGGGGGAATATGGAGGCACGGTTGACTTTGACCCCGGACCGGGAGTTGATGAGCACACGTCATTTCAGGATCACCCGAATTGTTTCTTAAGCAAGATAAGCGCGAATGGTAATTTCCTGTGGGCTCGAACATGGGGTGGTAACACGCCTTTTATGGAGAAAACACAGGGCAGAGTTGTTGTATGTGATGCGTACGACGATGTTTATGTAACGGGCTGGTTCTATTCGTCGTTCGATTTTGACCCCGGACCTGGTGAGGACTGGCATTCATCAAACGGCAAATCCGATATCTTCCTTTCCAAGTTTGATAAAGACGGTAACCACTTGGGGGCGGTAACATGGGGAGGCATTGATGAGGATCACGGTTGGAGCATCGCCTTATATGACGATGACGTTTATGTTGCAGGTAATTTCTGGGGCCCGGTCGATTTCGATCCGGGACCGGGTATCGAAGAACATTCGCACGATGAAGGTATATCATATCTAAGCAAATTCACGACCGGTGGTGCATTCCAATGGGTTAATATAATTGAACCATCTCGATGCCGCAGTATTGCCGTGGACGGAGCGGGGAATATTTATGCCGTGTGTGAATACGACACATTTATTGGAAAATTCAATTCATCCGGCGGGTTGATCTGGTCATATGACTGGGATATAAGTACGACGGAATACGGGAGCATAGAAACTGCTCACATCAGCGCCAGGTCTAACGGCGATGTATATGTTGCCGGGGATTATTCTGGTGACGGCCTCGTTGATTTCGACCCGGGCCCCGGCACCGATCTGCATACTGCTAATGATAGCTCCGATGCATTTTTGTGCAAATTCCCACCTGATGGAACATGGTAAGAAAAAAATCCACTTGCGTGGATTTGGGTAATTACATTCGATTGATGCCGCGGGTTATTGCGTCACTTCAAAATAATGCTCTTTGAATTCCTTGTCCTCTATTGAACCGACGCGCAACAGTGGCCAGTAGCGGAACATGGCGCGTCCGATGATATGCTTTTCCGGGCAGAATTCCCAGTAATGCGAATCGCGCGATTCGTTACGGTTATCACCGAGCAGGAAATAGTTTCCCGCTGGGACTTCCTTCGGCCCGTAGTTGTAATTCGGAAGGCCCTCGGCATTCGGGAAAAGGCGGATATAAGGCTCATAGAGTTTCTGTCCGTCAATATAGACCCCGTCGCCGGCTTTCACTTCGACGATCTCGCCCGGCAGCCCGATGGCCCTCTTGATATAACGAACATTCCTCTGTTCCTCCGGAACCAGGGGATGGTCGGGCGGGAAGAAGATGACGATGTCGCCCCGGTTGATCTCACCGAATCGAAGGCCCAACTTGTCCACAATTATCTTGTCGCCCACGGCAAGTGTCGGAACCATGGATGTGGTGGGAATCCAGTTCGCCTCGGCAACAACAGCCCTGAATGCGAACACCAGCGCGATGAGAATTATAAGATCCCGAAGCCATATCAGCATCGGGTTGATTTTCTTAGGTTCATCGAGATCTAACTCTTCAACATCAACAGGATCAGTGGTTTCGTGCTCCAACGTAATACCTCCAGGGACTATAGTATATCATCAGACATATATTGATGACTATTTCCTTTTCAGTCAGGTTCGATTTGAAACTGCATCCTGCGCATATTAATAGCCTGTGATATAATCATATTAACAAAGCCCGTGATGGAATTTACGGTTGAAGTCCGGGCTTTGCCAAGAAAATGGGAGATATTCCGCACTGGGAGGTGTCGGAGATGTCCTTGAAATATGGACAGAGGGGTTTTTTTCTCATCGGTATTCTTATCGTCGTGGTGATCATCTGTATCCTCAGTATGGGTGGAATACAGTGGTCACAGGGATTAGTAGGGGAAGATGCAAGGTATGATTCGGATACCGTTGTCGGAGGGGTAAACCTTGCCGCCCTGAAGGGAACCCTGAGCGCCCTGGCAATGACGCAATCCCAGGAATACAGCATGAGGCAGAAGTATATTCCAACTATCGAGAAGCTCATCGAGAGGTCATACAGTGTCGGCTACCATGCTAAGGCCACCGACCGGGTGCCGATGATACCGATGTTCGACCTTCAAATGCAGATAATCGGGAGAGGATTCATTATCAAGGCGGTTCCCAACACTCTATCGGGAGCGCCGAAGGATTCGCCGACATATGTGATCGACCAGAGCATGCAGATCCGCGAAGAATGATTTTACCTCCAGGAGGCATAGATGAATTACCCCAGGATTGAAACGATTTCGCGTTTTACGCCCATAATTCTGACTCTAATTATCCTGCTCGGCTGTTCGTCGGGTACAGGAGTCTCCCCCGACCCGGTAACTACCACGGGCAGCGAAATGCGCGCCGCCGAGGCTGAGCATAATTTGCTCGCATACGTGCACGTGGTACCCGATATTGAGAATATGACGATGGAAATCGTGCCGCTACGTGAGGTCGAGTTTCATGTCAATGTAAAGGGCTTCCTTATTCCTCCGAACTGCTATGGCTGTATCCAGTTTTCGATTGTGTCGTTTGACACGGTGACGCGCATTTTCGATATCAATGTCACCCTCAAGAACCCGACATTCCTCACCGGATACGATGTGCGCGGCATATTGATAGCCAACGACACCGGTCACGAGATGGTCAATGCCGATGATTACACCAAGCTGTATGACGATAACAACCCCGCCGATATAAACCCGTTCAAAGCGTTCGACTCCGATGATTACAACCGGGCATTCACCAGCTATGAGACCGACATGAAGCAGGTGCTGTTCCGTATTCCGAAGCCGCCAAACTGGGGAGGTTTCGATTACGCGGTCGATGCATCCTGGCCGGGACATTGCAGGGAACCCTACGAGATCGTGAATTTCGTCCAGGACGGATCCATCGCCAACCTTTTTGACACCGCCACCATAAGCGTTGATGTCCACGACTGGCAGGATGATGTGACCGAGGTGAACATCGATGTCACCGAGATAATGGGGGAAGTGGTGCAGCTTACGAATACCACCGGTGATACATGGAGCGGTGAAGTTGGCAACACTGAATCTCCCGCGCCGGGGATTTACCCATGCCTTGTAAGCGCATATTCACCGAATAACCCGGAATGGTGGCTCTACGATTATGTTAACATTATCGTCAGCCCCCCGAATTATGACAACCGGATCACATTTGCGTCCGATCGTACCGGCAACTGGGATATTTTCATAATGAACCCCGACGGGTCGGAAGTGGATCAGCTCACGGTGCATACGGCGGACGATGGATATCCCGACTTCAGCCCCACCGAGAGGAAGATCATCTTCACGAGCTACCGTGACTCCGACCCCGGACCGCCCATAGTTGAGAGTGAACTGTATATATATGACATCGACGGTGAGTTTGCCGACAAGGTATCCGATGAGTGCCAGGCATTATTCGCCGACTGGTCTCCGAACGACACGATCCTCTTCGTCTCGAGGTACTCCAGTTGTATCGATACCGTCACCAGGCATCTATCCTATTTCCCTCTCAGCGGAGGAGTAACCGAAACAAAAGTGCTTGGACCGATGTTCTTCGATTACACCGAAACCGATTTCAGGCATGACGAGGCCAAGGTGCTGTTTATCGGACACACCATGGGAAACTTCGTTTATGAGGTTGATTACCCGTCCTGGGAAAATATTACCCAGCTCACTACGAACGGCAGCGAACAGTATTGCGTGTACAGCCCTGACGGGACGAAGGCGGCATATTCATCCGAACGCCTTCAGAATACCGATATTTATGTCCTGGATCTCGTTTCGATGGAAGAAACGCGAATCACATATTTCCCGACCCTTGATACGATGCCCACATGGTCACCCGACGGAACGCAGATAGCATTTACCCATTACAATGATGAATACGGCGCGAGCACCGATATTTATGTTGCATCAGTCGATGGGACATTCACTTTCGATCTGACCAAGAACCCCGACTACGCGGATGTAACACCCTGCTGGTCGGGTAGTATATTCTGATAGGGGATTTTAGAAGCATTTATAATTAACCGAGTTAACCGAGGTTTCCGGTGTGATGTCTTTCACCGGTCGGTAATTCCTGTGTTTGCCAAGGAGGAGACAAGATGAGGAAGTATGTTATTGCTTCTATTTTTGTTTTGACGGCACTGCTTATGGTTAGCGCCTATGCCGGTAGCGGGAGTGGCAAGAAAAGTGAAGAGCAGCTTCCCTCAGCCGAAATGAGTTCACAAACCGAAGGGTGTATCAACTGCCACGGGATGCTTCATCCCGGCATAGTCGCGGACTGGGAGCGGAGCAGGCATGCGAAAGTCACCCCGGCAATGGCTCTTGAGACGCCCGAACTTGAGCGCAGGATGTCGAGTGATGATATCCCCGATGAGCTTCTGTCAACGGCGGTAGGTTGCTACGAATGTCATGCGCTCAACCCGGCGGAGCATACGGACAATTTCAGCCATTTCGGCTACAACGTAAATGTGGTCGTCACGCCGAACGATTGTAAAACCTGTCACGCGGTGGAAGTGGAACAGTATGCCGGGAGTAAGAAGGCAGAGGCGTTGAAGATATTCACCGAGAACCCCCTCTTCTCCACATTGGTGGATACCATCACAAGCGGAGCGGAAGTTGACGGGACGCATATCATCCCCGGCGAATCATTGGCGCATACATAGAACAAGACTTGCTTCAACTGCCACGGTACCGTGGTGGAAATGAAGG
>CBDVBS010000281.1:0-5440 GCA_965372275.1 uncultured bacterium
TTTCCATAGTCAAATATATTTTCATAAAATAGGTGACTGTCCCCATTTTCCTAATAACCCGCCGGTCTCTGCAATACATCGAAAGATATTTCGAGCAGGATCTTCTTTGCATCCTCCTGGTAGAAGAGGAAGTCATCCGGCGGTGCGATTAGTGTGAGGGAATAGACGGTATCATCAATCGGAGTGTAGTAGTTCCCCATCATCAACCTGCTGCCCACTGGAATCCGCTCTATTTCATATTCGTGGAGCTTCTTATCAAGATCGCTGAGAAGATCGGTCAGCTCCCGGGGGCGTTCGACAATCAAGAGTTGTTCGATGTATGGCCGTGTCGGGTGAGTGACACGTTCCAACTTCACCGGGGAAATCCTGGTCCCCTTCAAGTATGACGGGCTGTATATCCTCTGCTGGATGATCACCCAGATCTCGGAAAGTTTTTCGGTTGAAGTGGAGCTGATGAGAATACCCGGCAGTTCGCCCATCCATATGTATGAATCACCCCTCTTAAGGAGGATCATCTCCTTCGATTCCGATGCTACCTTCTCGAAACCGTGCAGTTCCGGAACCAGGATATGGTGGGCTTCAAGATAGAAACCCTTATCAGGTTCAGTTGTGTCATCCGCCGGTTTAGAGCAGGATGTCAAGCCGGATATTGAGACTATGAGCAATGCGATCAGTAAGGGTTGTATTCTATTCATCATTTTTCCCGGGTCCGTTCACCATGGGTGTAATCCTGAAATATGCAGCGAGATAACTTCTCAATTCATCAAAATATTCATTCATCAGTTCCGGATAATCCTTCGATTCGGCGGCATTACCACCCGGGATATCCATCGCTGGTTTACTTCTCGCCGGGTTGTCATTCCCAGGCACGGGAATCCCGGCTTCCCGCCGCTTCGCGCGCTCGGGCCACCATCCAAGTGTAACCTCATCGACACCCTCGAGCAAGACATCTTCATCCGGCGGCGTGCTTTCCCCGGCACGCCCCTCGACATCCCTTCCGATGATCACGATGATGTTCAGTACGAGCAACGTGATAAAGACCGATATCCATAGTATTGTGTATCTTCGCTCCACTATTTTTTTATGATAACATAAGCCCGGCGCGGTTCAATACCGGGAGGTATTTTGCACAGGTTCCGGGGAAAAGATATGGAAGCACGATTTATATCGTTCGTACGCGGCAGGGGATTGATTTCCCCCGGCGAGCGGCTTCTTTGCGCGCATTCGGGAGGAGGGGACTCGACTTTCCTGTTTGAAATGCTCCTCCGCTCACGGGATGGAATCGGCTTCGAATTTGATGTGGCTCACGTAAACCACGGGCTTCGGGGTAAGGCCGCCGATGATGACGAGGAATTCACGCGCAATATGTGCGAAACAGCGGGAATCCGGTTTTTGCGCAGGGCTGTTTCCGTGGATGATATCCGAAGCAGTGCGGGTATATCTCTCGAAATGGCCGCAAGGAAGCTTCGCTATAAAGCCCTCGAAGCGATGGCGGCTGAGGCCGGATGCGGCAAGGTGGCATTCGCGCACCAGGCGGACGACCGGGTGGAGACATTCCTGCTGAGACTACTCAAGGGTGCCGGACCGGACGGGTTGGCTTCAATTCCCATACATCGTCCGATGGGTTCCATCGAGCTGATCAGGCCGCTGTTCGTGTTCAGCCGGACGGAAATCATCGGGTGGTTGAAATCGAATGGAATTGATTACCGTACCGACGAAACCAATCTCGACAGATCGATCGCGCGCAATGCCGTCCGCGAAGACCTGCTCCCGCTGCTGGAAGAGCGTTTCAATCCATCGGTACGCAAGGCCATCTCACAAGCGATTGAGGCCATCGAACGCGACAGCAAATATTTCAATCACTCGGCAATCGAGCTGAACAGGCATCGCTATATTGAGAAGGATGATGGATTGACTCTCGATCTGGATGGTTTCGGGGAGATCAAAACGCCGGTTATGATCCGTATGATTCTCGAAGCGTTCACAAGACTGGCGGGAGAAGAATATCGTTGCGGCTATGACCACCTTATGGGCGCGGTGGGTTTGTGGGTGAAAGGCAAACGTAACGACAGGATCGATTTCCCCGAGGGATGGGTTGTAATTCGAATCCCGGAAGGGCTGCATATTCGCCCCACCCCGCTATCCAAAGCCCCTCCGGTTATTGAGAAAGAGATTATCATCGGCGAGGGTGAATATGCGTTGCCGGAAATTTTCACCATTACCGGGAAGATTATCCCAAGGGACAAAATCGTCGATTTGAAACTTCCACCGGAAAATACCGTCTATATCACGGCGGCGCTGACCGGCAAATTGAAAATTGATTACAACAGCCGTACCGGGCGTATCATCCGCCCGTTAGGTATGAGCGGTCGTACACACAAGATATCCGATATTGTCTCCAGGGCCGGTATTGCCAAACACAGGCGGGAGTGGATTGTCCTGCTTACGGATGTCGATAACCCGATGGAGGTTATGGCGATCCCGCATTTGGGCCTGATTTCCGAGTCGGCGAAGGTGGAGAAAACCGACACTGAAATCCTCGTGGTCACTATCGCCCCATCACTGGAGGACGGGATTCCGTAGCGTGATTCCGATCTGTTTATTATCCAGAATTAACCTCGTAATATTGAACGATATATGATTGCAAAGGGTCTCACTATGATGGGGCTATTGATTGTGGTAGTATTCATGATTCGGATACGCATTCCGGCATATTTATTATGAAATGACATCGCCGGGATGACGATAATAAATATATGAGATAAGTAACCGAATGGCCCGGCTGAAGGGTCATGGTTATCAGCATTGAAATGAGGTGCCTCCCGTTGGGGAGGATATGATATGGCGAGAACTCAACCAGGCCGGAATTGGAATGTTCTAACAGTCATCGCTGTTTTGATACTCGTGATGGTTGTCATCAGCCTGCTATCCAACAATAAGCGGGTTGAAGAGATCACATTTACCAAGTTCTGGACCGATGCCGAGGCGCAGCAGATAAGGTCGGTGGAGATACTCAAGGACCAGGAGCGGCTTACCGGTGAATACACAAACGGTACCGAATTCCGGGCGGTGTATGATGCCACCATCGAGGATCTTGCGACAAAGCTGATGAATTTCGGTATCGATGTCAATGTCAAGGAAGCACCGTTTTTCTCCAAGGTGATCGGTCCGGTACTTATTTTAGCGATACCCATCACGCTGTTCTTCGTCATTTATTTTTTCATCATAAGGCAGTCACAGGCGGCAGGCAGCCAGGCATTCAACTTCGGCAAATCGAAAGCGAAGATGATCACCGATAACCGGCCGAATGTGACATTCAAGGATGTCGCCGGTGTTGATGAAGCAGTAGAGGAACTGGAGGAAGTTGTCGAGTTCCTCAGTGAACGCAAGAAATTCATCGCCCTCGGCGCGCGTATCCCGAAGGGCGTACTACTCGTCGGCCCTCCCGGCTGCGGGAAGACCCTGCTTGCGAAAGCCATCGCGGGCGAGGCGAAGGTGCCCTTCTTCCACATGTCTGGTTCCGACTTCGTGGAGATGTTCGTAGGCGTCGGCGCGAGCCGTGTTCGTGACCTGTTCGATCAGGCCAAGCGCAATGCCCCGTCATTGGTATTCGTTGACGAGATCGACGCGGTTGGACGCCAGCGCGGTGCCGGACTCGGCGGCGGCCACGATGAACGCGAACAGACACTGAACCAGTTGCTCGTTGAGATGGACGGCTTCGACCCCAACATCGGGGTTATCCTCCTTGCGGCCACGAACCGTCCGGATATCCTCGATCCGGCACTACTCAGACCGGGACGTTTCGACCGGCAGGTTGTCGTTGACAGGCCGGATGTGAAGGGCCGCGTTGAGATACTCCTCATTCATTCGAAGGATATTCCGCTGGATGATGACGTCGATCTGAACATCATGGCGCGGCGTACACCCGGATTCACCGGTGCCGACCTCAGGAACCTTGCCAACGAAGCCGCGATCCTTGCAGCCCGCGGGGAAGCCAAGAAGGTCTCGATGGAGCATTTCGAGGAAGCCGTGGACAGGGTTATCGCGGGGCCCCAGCGTAAGAGCAGGATAATCTCCCAGAAGGAGAAGGAGATCATCGCGTACCACGAAGCCGGGCACGGTCTTATACCGTTCTTCATCGAAGGTTCCGACCCGGTGCATAAGATAAGTATTCTGCCTCGTGGGATGGCCCTCGGATATACTCTCACCCTTCCCACCGAGGACCGGCATATTGTCACGAAGACCCAACTCACTAACAAGCTGATGGAGCTTTTGGGTGGACGTATCGCCGAGGAGATCACCTTTGGTGAAGCATCCACCGGTGCCCAGGACGATCTCGAAAAAGCAACACAACTTTCAAGGGCGATGGTCACGGAGTACGGTATGTCCAAGAAACTCGGCCCGCTTACATTCGGCAAGAAACACGGCGCCGTATTTCTCGGACGTGACCTTGGCGAGGAGCGGAACTACTCTGAGAAGATCGCTTCGATTATCGACGAGGAAGTCCGTCTGATTGTTGAGAAGGCATACACCAGGACACGACGGATACTCGAAGAGAACAAAGACAAACTCGATCTCGTGGCAAAAAAATTGATCGAGAAGGAATATCTCGACGGCAAGGATCTCAGGGAACTTCTGAAAGATCAGCCGAAGCTCTTCGAGGATGATTTCACACCGCTGCCGCCTTCCGGACAGGAAGAGACCGCGGGTACTGAAGCTGAAGCAGCCGAGGAAGAAGCCGACAAAAAGGATAAACACTTAAAGGATAAGGGTTTAAGCCCCGAACCGGCGTAGATTGTGCAACCGGCATAGGTTGTGCAGTTTCGGGACAGGGTGTCCCGAAACATCTGAACTGAATAGTACCACTCAGATATCCGAGCCGCGACCGTCAGGGAACGGATATCTTATACCAATCCCACCAAACACGTATTTATACATGTATTTAATAATTGGGTACCGCACCTTTCAAGATGCGTCTTGCTTGATTTTAATACCAATTCCGTTAGCAAAGTATTTATTCAGCCTGTCGGGTGCCGCCTACAAACGAGTCTTCGAAATTTGTAGGTGATCAATATGAAAGAAACGAATCAAGGTAAATCATACAAGACCACTCATCCTCCAACAACAAATCCCCTTCTGATTGGATTCGCGTGAATGTAATTCACCTGTTTTCGTATTTCACCTATTTCATACAGGAGAACGTCACTTCATGAGCGTGACCGGAAATGTTAAACCGTAGATACTTAGACGTTTTGTGGAAACCGGACTGCATGGGTATGACGTTACGATATTCACCTACAAACTTCGAAGACTCGTTTGTAGGCGGCACCCGGACTTGAGACAGAATAATTTATGCAACGTTAAGGTTCAGTGTGCGGCACCAGCCTGATGGAAAGAATACTATGTAAATGGAATTGGTTTTATTCCCCAAACCAGGACG
>CBDVBS010000282.1:0-5424 GCA_965372275.1 uncultured bacterium
TAAGAACAAGCATCCAACTATCTTACTCTTTCTTACTGGAGCGCTGGCTTCCAGCCGGCATGATAGTCACTTAACCCAAATACTATGTTATAAAACCGAACACACAAGGTTCATCCCCACGAAACTTTCATGTAACATGTGGGACTGCAGGAACAGAATCCAAGGTTTATGAGACAGCCTCTTTCAGAAGGGTGGTTTTCATATCAACATAACCCGTCACTTCAAAGATCCATCCTGAATCAGACAGAAAAAAACCGGCGAATATTCGCCGGTTGCTTTTTTCGATACATGCTATTTATCAGACGTCGGTACTGAAGGTCCAGAGTATCTGGATCATCAGGGGGATTGTAATGGTATCAAGATCATCGCCCATCAGGTTGTTAAATGTGAAATCAAAGCAGTAGTAAGCGTTGTCGAGGTTCTTGTCGCGAACGAAGTAAGTCGCCCTTGACAGGCTGCTGTAATCGGAATTGGCTGCCCCATCATACCAGTAAGCGTCGAATTCAAGACCGGGTTGTGATGTGTAGATATTCTCCATCTCAAATCCCGGGTCCCGGACGAACCCTTCATATTCGAACACTGACCCGATGCGCTGCTTGAAGTCGTAGAATGATTCGCTCTCGGGGAAACCGATGTAGAGCATGATTATCGGCACCGCCGCGAAATATGGATCGGCGTAATCGTCATAGCTGCCGAAGAATTCCATGCCGTCGAGATTGAAATCCTCATCGGATGAAAATTCATATGAGAAGAAATCGGGAAGATCGAAGCTGTAGTGATAGTAGGATGAAGAATAAGTCATCCAACCTTCGGGATAAATGTCGATGTAGTAATTAACCATATCCGGGTCAACCGTGATATACGTCTCAGCCGGTACGTATGTGCTGTCCGGCACATATGGTTCGTCCGGCACATATGGATCGGATGGTTCATAGGGCTCGACAGGTACTTCAGTATCCACGGGGCCAAGTCTCTCATCACAATAGACGATAATTTCATCGATCGTATCCTGGTACTGCACGCTGTTTAAAACAGCCTGAACGAGCGTGATCGGGATGGCGAAATAGTACCTGCTCTCTCCCGGGAAGGCGACGACGATGGTATTCACTCCCATAACCACGCCTTCCTCGGTAACTAATGGCCCGCCGCTGTTGCCGTGTGAAAGCTCGGCGGTATGCTGAAGCATGCCTAACTCTTCGTTGTAAGCGCTGTAGATTCCATCGGTGAAGATATCAGTGAAGACAAGCGGCGAACCCACGGCGAATAATCTCTCGCCGAGTTTAAGTAGCGTATCATCACCCATCTCCAAATAATCCAGCCCGGCAAGCTGAACCTTGAGGATCGCCACGTCTATCACATCATCGAGGTAACACAATTTTGCGCCGACACTGTGAGTGCGGCCGCCAATTTTAACATCGACGGTGATGCTATTTGAGATAATTACGTGGGCGTTAGTCACGACGAACCCGTCCTCCGATACCAGGAATCCGGAACCCGACGATATCATCGCATTGTCACCCGTACCGCATATGGATTCAATACTGACGGTTGCCTTTTTAACATCTTCAAGATCCGCATATGCAGCCGATGTTATGCTGAGCAAAAATATCATGCACAACACGGGATAAATGAATAGTCTCATTCTATGCTTCATTGCAAAGCCTCCTGTTTTTGCACCCCTTGGGCAGTTGAAACGATATCATATATATTAATGTCTCTACAAGTTTTTCGTGATGTCACGGTCTGTATAGCAAATTATTGTGTTAAATCACCATCCTGACTGTATAATTTCGACCCAATGTCTATCCTGGAAATTCTCGGCATAGCCGTCGGTCTTGCGATTGACGCGATGAGCGTGGCAATCGCGGTTAGCCTGATGCTTGGACGTGTGAATGGCCGGCAGGTTTTCCGATTCGCGTTCTGCTTCGGTGTGTTCCAGGGGGGGATGCCGATAATAGGCTGGTTCGCGGGTTCCGGCCTTGAGCATTTTATTTCAGCATGGGATCACTGGATCGCATTTCTCCTGCTCCTTTTTATCGGCGTGAAAGGGATAATCGATGCGTTTAAGGGTGATGAGGCTATGTCCTCCAAAACGGACCCGACTCGCGGATGGACATTGCTCATACTTTCGATAGCAACAAGCATTGACGCCCTCGCGGTGGGTTTGAATTTCGGTATCCTGAATGTCAGCGTATGGATCCCGGCACTTATCATCGCGTTGGTGACGGCTGCATTGACAACGGGCGGGATGCTCCTCAGCAGATTCATAAGCACCAAGCTCAGAAAAGCGATGCAGATTTTCGGGGGGTGTGTCCTGATCCTGATCGGGATCAAGATTCTCTATGAACACCTGGTCTGATAATAGGGATAAATAAGGACAGTCACCTATTTCTAAGCTCATCCCCCGTTGAAATGTTCCATCTGGTTCGGACCGATGAGGAACCAGATCACAATTATCGCCAGTCCCCAGCATACCCAGTGACCGTAGTTGTCTCCGGGAAGCACGAACAGACTTGTGATCATGCATCCCGCGATAAGGCCATACGCGGCGGGAGTCTGCCAGTCGCGCTTTTTCTTTGTGCGGTAAATCGCCTTGAGCTGCGCATCGAACTCCGGATTGCCCTCAAGGAAGGGAGCAGGTGGTTCGACGGGGATTTCACCCTCGCCGGGATTCAGATTTATCCATCCATCATCATGGTCATTCGTATTCGTCATCTCACATTCACCCTGTTACCAAACACTCGTGCGCTATTGCCTGTAGCGCGACTCACAGCGACCTTATTATCATCTTTGATAAAATGCCTCAAGAGTGTTTATAGCATTGAATACAGCCGGGAATGATGGAGGATAGTTGAATTGCTGAAAGTGGCTATGGTGTTTCGGGAATAAATTCCCTGGTGCCGCCTACAAACGAGTCTTCGAAATTTGTAGGTGATTAATATGAAGGAAAAGAATCAACGCAAATCTTACACGGCCACTCCTGACCGGATTCGCGTGGATGTAATCCAACTGCTTTCGTATTTCTCTTATGTAATACAGGAGAACGTCAGTTCATGAGCCTTACCGGTAATATTGAACCGTTGATGTTTGGGCGTTTTGTGGAAACCGGATTGCATGGGTTTGATGTTACTATATTCACCTACAAACTTCGAAGACTCGTTTGTAGGCGGCACCCGGACTCGCTTGTCAGCGGCACCCGGCTAACAATTATGCAGCCTGTTACTAAACGCATCAAAGAAAGCAGGGCGCGATATACAATAAAACTTCGGAGGTAAACCCATGAAACGGTTAGTCCCTTTTCTTATGCTTACTCTGCTGGTTGCAGGTTTTGGATGTTCCAGCGGAGGTGCTGACGGCATCATACCGATAGCTGAGACATCAACCAATGAGTTGAGAAATACAAACATCGGGTTATCGCATTCCACATGGGGGCTTTTCCAGTTTGTCGCCGACCCCGATGCTGGTACGCTTGATGTCACCCCGCTGCGTGCCGGGAACATACATCTCAACGCCATCAATTTCCTCGAACCGGGACCGGTATCACATATAACTATCGAAGGCCCGCCGCAGTTCAACGGTAATATCCTCGATGTCGATATTGGCCTGAGGCACCCGTTCCTCGGGCTGACCCAATATACCGGATTCGATGTCAGCGGAATCCTGATAACAAATGGTACGCTGAGCGGCTTCAATGATGAAAGCATTGTCATAGCATATAACCCGGAGGATACTCACCTTATGAATGCCGACGGTTACTCGGCATGGTGGAATCCCACGACATTCCCGCCCGATCCGATACATCCGGTCTTCGGCTATCTCGATGGCGCCATGGGTAGCCCGGATTCATATGCCGATTACAATTCGACAGTGTGTGGCTATAAATATTTCGCCGACAACCTTGGCCCCACCGACAGCCTTGGTGATCTCGATCTGAACAACCGAGGTGCTTTCAGTTCCGGTCAGAAAAATATCAGGCACTACACGATCCATCTTGGAAATGAAGGACTTGTATTCAACTACGCCGTCGATGCCTGCTGGAAGATGCCCACGGGTCCGCCGCCATGGTCGGTTCCCGATTCATTCTCTGTATCCGCCAACCGTCCGGAATCTTTTTACATATCCGTCTCCGAGATCGGGAACACGCTGTACTATGTTGACGAGGAAGACAAGGGGGGAGTGTTATCGCTTCACATCACGGCCTATGACTGGCAGGGACCGGGCACCATCGAATCCTGTTCGGTTGAATGGCCGGGGCTTTTCGACTACGAAGAGAAGACATCCCCGTTCGCCGAAACAGAACTTTCGGCAACATACCTCTTCGAACTCTCTGGAGAAAACCTGGTAACGGCAGCCCCGGTGGATATTCTTATAACGGCCCGGGACAGTCAGACTTGCCCGGAGCTGGGGAATATTCCCGCATACTGGATCGAACGCGGATTCGAAGTCAGCGATGGTTCGCCCACTCTCTTCGAGGAACGTATTGTCTGGGCGGGTGGTAAACCGGGCGGACAGGTGTCCGGAGGAAATGTACTCACCATCGATCCGGAAGGCTTGACCGAAGCGAAGCAATGGACATTCCTCGATCCCAATCTCGCCTGCGAAGGACCGGTTCTCTCGCCGGACGGGAAGTACATCGTGTATGCATGCTTCAGCGGTCTATCCTCTCAGTTGAGACGTATTGACGTCGTTACCGGGGAAGAGATATCGCTCACCGGTGATACTTTTTCCGGACTGTACTGGTTCCCAAGCTGGCGGCACGACGGCCAGAAGATCGTTTACAGTTACAGCCAGGGTATATTCGACTTCGAGCTTTACACCATGGATCCCGACGGCGGCAACAAGGAAATGCTTGGCCCGACCGGTCTTGATGCCACCCAACCCGCTTACACGCCTGATGATAAGGATATTTACTTCCAGAGTTTCGGTGCCGCCGAACTTCATATATACAACGTCGCATCGGGGGAAACGACCCAGTATACGGACAACGACGTATGGAATGACAACCCGAATGTCAGCCCCGACGGGCAATACGTGGCATGGGCTACAAGCTATCCTGCTACGGGCGGGAGGAAGATATACATCTCGCCCGTCGATTCATGGTATCCCGCATGGAAGGTCATCGATTTTGAAACATACATACGTTCTCCCTGTTTCAACCCGGACGGGACGAAGCTCGTATTCGACCACGGCGGATACAGCGGCGCGGAGGTCGCAGTATATGACCTGACCGATGACACATGGTTCGACCTGACCAATAATGATTCCGCGGATAACATGGCCGACTGGGGTATGATGATAATCGCGGATTGAGCACAGCATTGATACTTTTTTCATTTACATTGCATTCTTTCTATCTGACGGGTGCCACACACTTCACCCTAACGTTGCATAAATAACACCGCTGCTTATTGGCGAGAAACCTGT
>CBDVBS010000283.1:0-5422 GCA_965372275.1 uncultured bacterium
GAGTTATTCATGTACAAAAACCATGAAACCCACTTCCCCGACAGCCTGTGAAAGGCGCGGCACCCAATTGTTATAAATACTTGTTTAGCGGGAATGATCTGAATTCTATCAATCACTGAGCTGTTATCATCTATAATTGGTGGGGGGCTGCAATAACCTTGGAGGTGCATCGTGCGAAGCATTATTTGTCTTGCACTGATAATTTCCTTCCTTGCCCTTGGATGCTCCGGCGGGGAATCAACGGTGAGCGCACCTGGTATCACCGATCCGGCGAAATCAAACCAGGCGATCAACAGCCATGGCTTATGGGGCTTATGGCAGGGGGTTATCGATACACAAGCGGAGATGATAGAGTTCGTCCCGCTGAGGATCGCGGAGCTTCATCTGAATGCCCTGCCGTTCTTAGAGCCGCCTCTATATCTTTACCTGTCGGTAGAACATCTGCAGTTCAACGGTGACGAGATAGAGGTCGATATAGGCCTGAGGCACCCATTCCTTGGTTTGAACCAGTTCACCGGGTTTGATGTATGCGGGATATTCATCACTAACGGTTCAGTCACCGGGTTCTCCGATCCGGCAATTATGATGCCGGGCGAGGGTGAAACACGTCTTCTGAACCCCGATGGTTACTCTCGCTGGTGGAACCCGACTGAATTCCCAGTTAATCCCGGCACCATAAAAGGCTACACCGACGGTTTACTCGGCAACCCATATTCTGTGGCGGAATTCAACTGCACTCTGAACGGTTACAAGTATTTCTGCGATGACTTAGCCGAGATCACCGACACACTGGATGCGGTCACCCTCGAAAATCGCGGTATGTTCAACGCGGGTCAGAAGAATGTCAGATGTTACATCATAAAACTTGGTGCTGGGGGACTCGTTTTCAATTATGCCGTGGATGCCTGCTGGAAATTCCCCACAGGGGGAGCACCCTGGGAAATCCCGGGTGACTTCCCGCCGAAAGCCAACCGCGAAGAAGCATGGCGTATATCGGTGAATGAAATCGAGAACACTCTTTACAACGACGGCGTCGATAACGGCGGCGATTTGTCGCTGTCAATCGATGTGTATGACTGGTTCAACGCCGATATGAATTCCGTGCGCGTCGAATCGCCCGGTAATTTCACCATGCTCGAATCGGCAACCCCCATCAGCGGTGGCGCGGGTTATTCAACATATGAAATAGAAATCAACGGGGCAACTCCCGCCGAAGGTGAGATAGATCTACTTGTAAGCGTTATCTCCGAGCAGGAGGATTTCGGAGGATTCATAACCGGTACGAACACGACGTCATATTTCACATACGCTGCTGAAGTCGCGGGTGAATCCCCGGCGGGATATCACTGGGAATTCGATGAAATCGATATCTTCGCGGGTACTCATTCTTCCAACCCCGGAGTTTCCGAATTCGAGGATATCAGTCCGGCGCTTATCGAAGAAACAGATAATGATATCGCGCTGACATGGGCGGCGACCGATACATATGACATTTACACCGGCTGGGATTCCGTGTTCTGGGTGATGCGTTCAACCGATAACGGTGTAACCTACGGCAATTTGAAATATGGAGATATCGCATCGGACAACCTGCCACGTGACGACCGCAACAAGATCGCCTATGGGAACCAGGCGGATGGCTACGCGGTCAGCGGTTTCTGCGACAACAATACGGGAACCTATATCACGCGCGTCGAGGATGGGCATCCCAACTGGGCCGTGTGGGTCAGTTATAATGCGACAAATATTGACATTTTCGTCGACCCTGAAGGATGGATATACAACTTCGATGACTCCGGAGATTATGTGAAGCTCAAGCACTCGCAAACCCCTGAAAACCTCTGGCACGAAGGGGTATATTCCTGGAGTGGATACACTACCTACACAGTAGCGGAGGATGCTCTTGTAAGCCATTCGCGTTCGACGTCGATAGATTCTTCCGGGACTATGTGGATAGCGGTGCACGATATTGGAATGACCGAGGTCCGTTTGTCTCATTCAACCGATGCACCCCCCCATGAAGTATGGGATGATTCCACGATCGTATACACCGCCGATGTCAATACCAGTAATGTCGAGAATCCTTCATTGTGGATCGATGACGATGATACTTTCCATATATGCTACACACGTCTCGGCATACTCACCGGAGAGCGTGAGCTTGTATATGCCAAAGATGACTCCGCGTTCGACGATCCCGCCGAACAGGTAATCTTCGGCGCACCGGGCGAGATCAACGACGCGCATATTGCAGTCGGTGAGAAATTCGGCGAAGAAGTGGTTATCATCGTTTACGAATGGGGGAGTTCAATATACCTGTATACAATTGTCGGCGGCACACCCATCGGCCCACCCGAACAGGTGGATATGAACACTGATGATATAGATTGCGACGCTATCCTCGATACCGACGAATGCGACTTCCATGCCGTATGGTCGACAATGGATGATACTAATTACGATATCGCAAGGCGTAACGGCGTGCTTGTGGAGGGTTAATCCGCCGAGACATATGTCCAATTAAATTCAGAACAAAAAGGCCGGTATCAAAACCGGCCTTTACTTTCATCCAACAAAATATCTCTTACGGATCCCAGACGCCGCAGATGCCGTTATAGAGAATAAGGTCAAACCTGAAATTGGTCGATTTTTATTAATAATCCATTTTTTTCATCTAATATATTGAGAAGAAAAATCGTCTCATGGAGTCCAAATATGCGGAAACTAATCATCACTATTTTGATCGCGCTCTTTGCCTTAGGCTGTTCAGGCGGGAATGGAACACCATCTTCCCCGGATACCGTGTTAAACGAGACCGAGAGAGCTGCGGGACAGCATGCGATCTGGGGGCTGTGGCAGGGAATTATCGACACACAAGCGGAGATGATAGAGTTCGTCCCGCTGAGGATCGCGGAGCTTCATCTGAATGCCCTGCCGTTCTTAGAGCCGCCTCTATATCTTTACCTGTCGGTAGAACATCTGCAGTTCAACGGTGACGAGATAGAGGTCGATATAGGCCTGAGGCACCCATTCCTTGGTTTGAACCAGTTCACCGGGTTTGATGTATGCGGGATATTCATCACTAACGGTTCAGTCACCGGGTTCTCCGATCCGGCAATTATGATGCCGGGCGAGGGTGAAACACGTCTTCTGAACCCCGATGGTTACTCTCGCTGGTGGAACCCGACTGAATTCCCAGTTAATCCCGGCACCATAAAAGGCTACACCGACGGTTTACTCGGCAACCCATATTCTGTGGCGGAATTCAACTGCACTCTGAACGGTTACAAGTATTTCTGCGATGACTTAGCCGAGATCACCGACACACTGGATGCGGTCACCCTCGAAAATCGCGGTATGTTCAACGCGGGTCAGAAGAATGTCAGATGTTACATCATAAAACTTGGTGCTGGGGGACTCGTTTTCAATTATGCCGTGGATGCCTGCTGGAAATTCCCCACAGGGGGAGCACCCTGGGAAATCCCGGGTGACTTCCCGCCGAAAGCCAACCGCGAAGAAGCATGGCGTATATCGGTGAATGAAATCGAGAACACTCTTTACAACGACGGCGTCGATAACGGCGGCGATTTGTCGCTGTCAATCGATGTGTATGACTGGTTCAACGCCGATATGAATTCCGTGCGCGTCGAATCGCCAGGTAATTTCACGATGATCGAAACTGCAACCGCCGTCGGGGGTGGAGAAGGATATTCGACATACGAGATTGATATCACCGGTGCCACGCCGGGTGAGGAAAGTATCGATATTCTCATAAGTGTTATCTCCGGGCAGGAGGATTTCGGAGGATTCATCACCGGGACAAATACAACCGCCTACCTCGTGCACATCGCGGATGTCTCCGGTGAGCAGCCATACCTTCCCGCCGATCCAGTGGTGGGCAACGTGTGGCTCGAAGTGCTGCGCAATGCGCAGAAAACTACCATCACCGGTTTACAGGTTTCGTGGATCGACAACGATGAGCCTTACTTCGCTGTTTATGCCGACGATGACCCATACGATGCAATAGAAACGTGGGATTTCGTCACCGAAGTTGATACCACCACCGCGCAGATAGACATCACGAATATGACCGATTTTTCGGGGAGCGGCGGTTATTTCTTCACGGTACGCGCGAGAAGCGTGAGCGGGTTGGCATCGACGGAATCCGCCAACAGCCAGTGGTGTTTCGTCGAGATGGAAGATTTCGACGACGGCGATAATCCGAATGAATGGACAATCGGCTATAAAGATAACTCGGTCAAGTGGACAATCGTTCCGGCGGGTCAGGTTGACGGCTCATCCTCACTTCGTATCGACACGCACCCCTTCGGCTACTGGTCGGTCATCATAAGCGAACCGCTGCCCGCGATCGCCGATTCGGAACTCAGCTTCATCGAGTTCGCGCATCTGACGACCACTCACTATCACTACAGCGCTTATACATCCTACACGATAGGTCATTCACCATCTCCCGCCCCACAGGGAGGCGTGAGCACATATAACGATTTCGATTTCCCGAACGACTGGTACGTGATAATGGACGACACACACGGTTGGATTATGCCAAGCGGTCCGCCGCCGAACGGTTGGTTGACGCCTCTTGGCACCTATTTCGGTATGCCAAACATGGGGGAATGGAAAGGCTTCGGATGGCGCCTTCATGATGGCCCGCACGATACGCCGGATATGAGCCGGGTCAGACACGACTACTATATCAGCGAAGCTCCGAACGTGCGTGCCGGTATGGGCTATGGCACAACGACATGGAACAACCTTTACGACTGGGGCGAATTCGACGAAATAGCTGTCGTAATTTATTAAGAGCTTCTGACAGAATAAGTCGGTATTTCTTGCGAAGCGTTGATTCGGTGTTTCGTTGATTCGGTGTTTCGTTGATTCGGTGTTTCGTTGATTCGGTGTTTCGGGAATTTATTCCCGAAACTTTTTTTCGCACTGGGTAGCGCGTATCTATTTTCGGGGCACCCATGGGTTTGTTGAAAAAGCCGCCCGAACGGGTAGCGCGTATCTATAGGTCGCTCTACGACCGATGATGCGCGCTCATAGTAAGACACGGGCAAGCTCGAAGACTCGCTTGACGGGGCGGAAAAAAGTCGAAAATCCTTACAAACGGCAAAATGGCATATCCTCAAACCCTTATCCAGAGCGGTTTCGGGACAAGGGTGTCCCGAAACATCGGTCCGGTTATGACTTTTTTCCGCCCCGTCTCGCTTGTCCGTGGCACCAGGATAAGACACCGCTGTCCTCGAAGACTCGGATAGCGGTGGCACACGGATGGCGTAGCGGTGGCACACATATACTACTTATTAATCATCTTTAGCTATGATGCCGGGTGGCACGGCCTGCCTGAGGCCAATCTTAGTAATCAATGCTTGAATGAACGGGTAGTGTAGGTCTCCCGACC
>CBDVBS010000284.1:0-5413 GCA_965372275.1 uncultured bacterium
TCCGCGGCATTTGTGTATGAGTCATTGACCGGTGTGTATGCGAGCGTCGCCGTGTCAAGTCCCGTGAATGCGAAGAAATTCGTCGAACCCTCGAAGAACTTGATGGTGTCGTCTTTTTGAGCGGGGTTGTACAAGTCGAGGGCGACCGCTAAATTACCCGCGGCATCGGTTGTGATCGAAGCCCTGACGGTATGCTGCGCCGCGTTAATGCGGTCGAAGAGGTCGCCGAGAGTAATTGTATCATCCGGGCTGACATCGTCGTAGGACAATTCAATACGTACTCCCTGCAGTTCGAAGAAACCCTCGGTGATTCCCAAGTCGAACAGGGTTGTCTTCTCGTCAGTACCGGCTGGGAGGAAAATATCTCCGACCAGTGAAGCTGTATTGAGATCGTCGAAGAATGCCCGTCCCCTCTGACCGTCGAGACCCCAGCCATCCTTGTGAAGCATGTTCACCCTGTTGATGATCCCCGATGCGAGGGTGTCGAGTTTGATCTGGAATTCCGGGATAAGCTTGTCCCTCGCGTCGATCAATCCCTGGAGTGTACCGCCCACATTTTCTGGTACGATGTTGGTCAGTATTGTGAATCCGATTCGATTTCCTTCTTTTATAAACGGTGTCAGTGGTGTGAAGGTGTCCCTCTCGACGATCCTGACGCCACCGATCATAATGGTCATGGAACTATCCGGTTCATCGACGGTGTTAAGGTTGAGTATTTCCGATATCCCGTCAACGAGCAGGTCACGCTGATCCTTCAGGTCGTTCGCATGATCTCCCAATCCTTCCACCTGCATTATCTGCTTGTTCAAATCCGCGATTTGACTGAGGGTGTTGTTAACCTCCGCAATTTTCATTTCGATCTGGGTGTTAAGACCAGCACGCATTTCCTTGATGCGAAAATCGTAATCATGGAAGTTACCCGCCAATACAACTGCTTTCTCACGAAGATTGGCCCGCGTGCTCGTCAGCTCCGGGTCATTGGAAAGGTCGTTCCACGCGGTGAAGAATTCGTTTATCGACGTGCCCAATCCGCGTTCGGATGGCTCATCAAACAGCACTTCGAGATTCTGGTAAATTTCGTCCAACGCGTTGAAGCCGCCCTGGCTCCCGATCTGCGCGCGGATGATATGATCGAGGAAACTGTCGCGAATACGATTGATGGACACAACCTCGACGCCGGTACCGAGCTGCTGGGTGAATTCACCTCTCAGCATGGAGGGATACGAGAGGGGCGGTGCGGGGCGCAATTCCGCTCTTTGACGTGAGTAGCCGGGACGTCCTGCATTCGCGATGTTGTGCGAAATTATCTGGAGGTTGGTCTGGCTGACCTGTAAGGCCCGTCTTGCGATATCAAGTGCTAAATATTGAGTCGGCATTCATTCGTCTCCTATGCCCGTCCGTCGATGAAACCGGTGCTCTCGCCGGAACGTGACGGTCCGTCCGGTGTGTAGCCGGTGGTTTCACCGCTTGCGGCGTTAACAAGAAGCTGCAGGCAGAAATCGTGATATTCAAGAGCCTGTCCGACAAGTGTGAGGTTGAGCTGATTATGATGATCGACCCGATGGATATGTTCGGCAAGTTCGGAACGAACCACCTTCAGGTTCTCGAAAGCTTCCCGCTCTTCTACGGATAGCTCGATTTCAGAGAGGACTTTCTCGATCGACGAAATGTCCTGCAGCGAATCATCTTCCAATCCGGATTCACGAAGAAATTCAATTCTACGTCCTTCGAGCCGGCGTACCTCGGCGGATATCTTTTCGCTATCTCGCGTAAGGCGGTCGATGGTTTCATGATCGCAGGCGACAAGCGCATCGCGAAGTTCCATCACACAAGCGGTAAGGCGCTTGTGCATTTCGATAAGCTCCGTGAGGATCGAGCTAAGTCCATCAATGGTGGATTTAATATCGGTGATCATTCACTCCTCCTCCCCGGCATGGACCGGAGTGTGTTATGGGAATTCAAATCGGTCGACGTGATGTTTTCCCTGCATCATATCCTGGGGGAACAACCAGGATGTCGTCCGTATGTGTAACAGTCCCCCCACGTGATTTAATCGGCATTCAGGGGCAAAAGTTGAGGTTCTTTACATGTGGATATAAGAATAGTGAGGCTATGGGGAATACTCATTATGCTGTTAACTCTTAGTAGGGGGGTTGCCTTGAAAACCTGACAAAGCATGGGTGCCGCACACTTCACCCTAAGTTTGCATAAATAATGGAAAATGGGGACAGTCACCTATTTTATGAAAATATATTTGACTATGGAAAAGTACATAAGGGATAAAATAGGTGACTGTCCCTATTTTCCGGTCAGACTCGAAGACTCGTCAGACCGTGCCACCCGGATATCATAATTTCTGTTGCCCATAGATTTATCCCGAATTTCACCAACATCGAATTAGTATGAAAAAAAACGGGCCTCGTAAGAGACCCGTTGATTTATCAGCATCTTCAACCCGGTGTTTAGTCGCCCATAATCTTTTTGGCGATATCGTAAGTGTCGGCCTTGTATGTGCCGTTCTCAACCTGTTTTTGAAGTTCTTCCACTCTTTCCTTGTCGATTGTATTACCTTTCCTGAGTTCCGCCTTGAGGGCGGCCCTGAGTCTCACATCGGTTTCAAGCTTGATCTCGTCGCGCTGTTTAAGCAGCTTCGAATCGGTCTTCTGAGTTGCCGATGCCTTTGGCCCCTCGGCCTTATTGACCTTCGGGAATAGTGCTGAGAATATCTGTGAAATCTTCATAACTTATCCACGGCCTCCATGCCGCATACTAAATTCCCCCCTGAGTTCAATTATCGGTAGTTATTACAGAGCCTTAAGCCTTTTGGCGTCTTTTCTACTATACAATATTATAATGAAAAATGCCTGAATAGAAAGGGGGATACGGGATCCGGCACCTATTTCTTCCTTAACTGAAGGGTCAGTGACTTCTTTTTCTCCGGGCCCTTTTTGCCGGTCGGTGTTTTGCCTTGCTTCTCACGGCTGAGGTTGGATGCCAATTCCTGCTGGCAGATGGGACAATAGGTGCCCTTCGGAATAGGCTTGCCGCATCTCTGGCAGTCAACCGGGAAACCTTCCAGTTCCGTGGGCTGTATCAGGCCTTCACGGATAAACTCCCTGATCCTTCTCACATCAACTTCCGTGGCTTCGGATACAACTTCAATTGAAACATTGGGATTATTCTTGACGAAATCCCTTACCTTAAGGTACTCCTCATCCCTCTTTTCGGTGCATTCCTGGCATAATTTCCTCATGCCTCCGTAAGCCATCACCTTTCCGCATTCCTTGCAATTCCTCAGTATCATTCTTTGTATCCTCGATTACGGAACCATCCGCTTTTCTATTAATATCCGTTGCCACGAGGTCAGCGATACCTAAATCGGATGTCAGGCTTGCTTCTTCCAGGACGGCATCAATGAACATTTCGAGGTACATGCCGGATTCATAACTGTCACCGTAGATACCTTTTGAAATCGAGGACTTGAATGCGTGCTTAAAAATAAGTGACATAAAGAACGATTCGAGCTGACGTCCAACCTCGGCGGCATCCGCTGTCTCCTGCTTAGCTGCCGGGATTGAAGAGGTGCGTCTCACCTCGGTCAGTATCTCGTGGAATTCTGTCTTCTTTGGGGCGGGCGATGTTTGCAAAGTAATCGGTTTATCTTCCCGGGGTTTAGATATTTTCCCGGGACGCAGTTTATAACCGTCCAACGGGGGAAGTTTGATCGGGCAGGATATGGTGTTTCCCTGGGCCACATTTATCTTTTCGTACTCATCGCTGGATTCTTTAGACAGGATATCGATTCTACGCTCCAGCGCGTACAGGTTCAATATTCGGATTCCCTTCCATTCCCCCTGCAAAAATGCTATTTTCAGACCCGTCGAAATGGGAGTTTCCAACAATTCCTTTAACGAGAGGTGCTGTTATAGACCGTCAGAAAATAGAAAGCGGCGTAAGGTTGATTCTCGAAGGTCTTGGCGAGGACTTGCAGAGAGAGGGACTCGTCAAAACTCCTGAGCGCGTGTGGAAGATGTACAGTGAAATCCTCAACGGCAAGGAAGTCGATTTGGCGAAGCTGCTTGATACAACCTTCAGCGAGCAGCATGACGAGATGGTTTTGCTGAAGGATATCCCATTTTTTTCAATCTGCGAACATCACCTTTTACCCTTCCTTGGGAAAGCGCATATCGGTTACATTCCCAAGGGACGGGTTGTCGGCCTCAGCAAGATGGTCCGTGTCCTGAAAGCCGAAGCGATGCAACTTCAATTGCAGGAGCGTCTCACGAAGAATGTCGCCGATATTTTAATGCAGGAACTCAAGCCAACCGGCGTTGGAGTTGTGATTGAAGCGGAACATTTATGCATGTCGATTCGGGGAGTCAAGTCGTTTGGGGCTACGATGGTGACTTCCGCGATGCGCGGAGGGTTCAGGACTCATCAGTCGACGCGATCGGAATTTCTGTCCCTGGTGGGATTCTACAATGGTAAACAATAAGATTAATGATAATGAGGGTGGCTCATTGAAAAATTCAGGGAAATATATTCATATAAAGTTGTAAAAAGTTCTGATATGTTAGTTGCTATTGTCGATTTTAAGGTATAATTCCCTGCGGTACTTAGGGAATGAATTGGGTGGCATCGAGAAGAAATTGCTATCATGTAGTTGATGATGTGCATTGGTTGACAAAGGTCTTGAATTCAGCTATAGTATCGCAATTATTCTAAGCCAAAGGGGCTTAATATTTTTGTATTTATGTAACAAGGTACGAGGTAATTTTATCTATGCCTAAGTCCTCATATATCCGGTATGCCGTCGTATTCCTCCTGGTAATGGTACTTGCCGCTTTCCTCGTGGAGAGTCTGCTTGCAAGGCCTGCTACAAGGGTGAATCCCAGGCTTGAAGATCCTAACGAGATCGTTGATGCGAACATGATATTCGTGGTTTCCAACGATTCACCGTTCGAACCAACCTCCAACTGCAAACAGTGCCACCGTTCGATTACGGAAGAATGGTACGATTCCATGCTTTACATGGCATGGCGCGACCCGCTTTTCCAGGAAGCATATGAAGATTATATCTACTTCCTCGAAAGCCCAGAGCCTTCACCGGCGTTTATCCCCATCGTGGAAGCCGATGAGGCGAAGGCCCGGGAGCGGCCGGGCAAACGCAAAGAGCGTGAGCGACCGCCTGAAGAACCGTTCAAGGTTGAATTGAATGTCCTCCAGGTACGCGAGGATGTCATCGGGCAGGAACTTCACTCGGATGGGAAACTCCTTCCGGAGGGGATCGTTGATAACAAGATGCAGACCAACTGCATCAAGTGCCACTCCCCGGCTGCTGACTTCACCATGGACGGGGATATGGTCCTCGAGAGCAATAATGAAGGTGTATTCTGCGACTACTGCCACCTCA
>CBDVBS010000285.1:0-5409 GCA_965372275.1 uncultured bacterium
TCTTACTCTTTCTTACTGGAGCGCTGGCTTCCAGCCGGCATGAGAACCACCCAACCCGAATACTATTTCATAAAACCGAACACACATAGCTGCTACCGATATAGAATCAAGTAGACAGCCAAACCGCTATAACCCCCAGCACCACCGCTACCCCATACAGCACCAGAACGGTTTGACGTGGCCCCAACCCCCGGCGCATCAATGTATGATGCACGTGCCCGTTATCAGCCGAAAATATCTTCTTCCCCTGCCAGGAGCGACGCAGCACCGCCCACGATGTGTCGAATATCGGTATCCCAAGTACTAATATAGGCACGATCAACGTAAGCGCCGCCGGGGTCTTGAATGTCCCGGTGATCGTAATCGCGGCGAGAAGAAATCCCAGTAGTTGAGAGCCTGAATCGCCCATGAATATTTTGGCGGGATGGAAGTTGTATGGCAGAAACCCGATGCAGCATCCCAGCAGCCCGACCGCGAGGATTGCGCTTACGGTGTTATATTCCTGCTGCCAGCCCAAAAGCGCTATCACGAGAAACGTGGCCGCCGCAATGCCCGATATCCCGCACGCAAGCCCATCCACTCCATCGGTGAAATTCACAGCGTTTATTATCGTGACTACCCAGAATATCGTCAAAAGCCACTGCTGCCACGGGAGTAGATAGATCAATCCAGCCTGGAAGGGGGATGTAAGGAATTCGATCCGCAGGCCGAAGATGCACATCGCGATCCCGACGAATATCTGGGCTATGAACTTGACGGCGGGGGAGAGGCCGAACAGGTCGTCGAACAGACCCATCAGGAAGATAAGGCTCGATCCGATCAGTATCCCGAACATCTTATAGATACTTTCCGGGTTGATGAAGAACTTCTTGCAGAATGGGAAAACCACGAGCATTGCCAGCAGGAAGCCGAGGAATATCGCGAACCCTCCGAGGGTCGGGACAGCACCCTGATGCGTCTTATGCCCTCCAGGATGGTCGAGGATGCCCTTCTCCCGTGCAAACCGGGTAAGACGTGGCACGAATAAAAAGACCGAGAATAGCCCGACCGCGAACGCGAACATCAGGTTTCGCGCCAAACTTGGAAATGTATATAGCAATTCGTTCTCGGACATGGTCTGGCAATATTTGGCAACTACGCTGATTCCCTCGTGATTATAGCATATTCGCGATTCTTCAGGCTTTAAAAAACTTTCAGTCTTATTAAAATGGACAAATCGTCCCTGCCTTTTAGCCCCATAGGGACATCTTTACCTTTCCTCGATCCGGTTAATTGAGGAAAGGATTATTCAATGTGCTTCAAAACAGGCTTGAACAGCCACTCAACGAATTAAGAATAGTTTATGTAAGAAAAATGGGTTTTGGTCATGTTCTTGCATATTAAAGCATCACATTTTGGAAAGGAGACGTGGCATGAACAATTTGCGCGCCTATCGGGTTAAGAAACTTATGACTCAGAAGGATTTAGCCAAGGCTTCCGGTGTCAGCCAAGTTACGATCAGCTTCATCGAGAACGGACTCTCCGAGCCGATGGATCTGACCAAGCAGAAGCTGTCACGGGCGCTGAAGGTTGAGCCTGAAACATTGTTTCCCGCAGCGATAAAGAAGGGAACAAGGGTTTCGAGTTTCTAAGGTCCGAGCTTTAATGGCGGCTAACCACCTTTCCAATAGTGTCTGTTTTGCTATGGTCTTGCCGGCTAACCGGTAAGGCAGGTCTGAGGAGAAGCGAAGACCGTCACGAAAACCCTTTCCGCTAAAGCCCTCCCGTCGGCAGCCGGGTGGGCTTTTCTCATTTTTATAGCATTTTCACTTACCTTCCCGAATCACCCCTCCACATAGATATTCACAAAACGAGCACCGTAAACGTGCAACAATTCTGTTGTCCATGGCGGTTCAACCTCACATGAATTGACTACTAAAATACCAAAATGGTTACCGGGAACAGCCATCCCATCCTTGCCGTAGAAATGCCACCATACTTCGGAAAGCTTACCATATTTCACCGTTGTGTAATCATCGATAACAACTTGCACAGATGGAGTGAAAAGGGGGAAAATTGGATTATAAGGGCCTGTTGTTAAATCCCAGGACCAAATCTTGGCTCCCCAGTTTTGATTGAAACCTCGATGATGGATGGTTAGTTTGAAAACGTTCTTATCAATATTTTCCTCGCATAAGGGTAATAGCTGCTCCCATTCTATTAACCATGGGTCTTCAGCATTAGCTTCCGGTGGAAAATCAGTCGCCGGGTCCGTTACGGGTTTATTGTCCGGCGGCCACCAGGATGCATCCACGGCGTAGCCGAAGGTGAACGGACCCGGCGGCAGGCTAATATGATACTCGCGGGTAATCTCATCGGTCACAAGAAACATACGTCTTTCAAGGTCGGAGCAGAAGAGCTTGTATGGATTAATGGTTGTTAGTTCAGGAGTAGGCTTAATGTTGTTCTTCGGTTCAGAATATGAGAATATCGACCATTCATCTGAGTAAGTGAGCCCTGGTATCAAGTAACAGGAGTAACCATCAGCGTTGAGCAGTTCCCCACCCCCCTGCTCAGCACGGGAAAAGATTAGCGGCATACTACCGTAATATGGCGGGGGGAAGAGGTTACCGGTGCTGTCAAGTCTTGACGAGTAGGGAAGCTCATTATTATCTTGTATTAATGTTCCAGGGAAGTAAACGGTTCCTCGGACATCAAAACCCGTGTATTTAGGTGCATTAATGAATGGATGTCTTAGAGTGACATTGAATTTTACGGTATCATCGGGCTGTACCTCAACTGGCCCGATTGAAAGGCAGGCAGGGCAGGGCCATTCCTCCATGAATTTTGTGACGCAGTAGTGATAATCAGCCAGTCGTTTTGGGATAACTTCTAACTGAGAGTGATCGGGTGTGAAAGCTAACTCCCAAATTCCCCAGTTCCAGTGATTGCCAGCCTGGTTCCGGTTGGCTGCTACCGGTGTGAGATCAGGTTCTATTATCCCATCCGAATGGGAACACCCTGAAATCAGGAACAATGCGGCTATGAGAAGGTTGATATATTTCATCTTAACAATTTTCTTCCATTACCCCTCAACGTAGATATTCACAAAACGTGCGCCAATAATACACTCTAATTCAGTTGTCTCAGAATATGGCGGGTTTAACATCCCGCTGTTGACGGTTAAAATACCGAAATGATTTCCTGGGACAATCATGCCGTCCTTTCCGTATAAATACCACCACACGTAGCTAATCTTGCCATATCTAACAATTGTGTATTCGTTGATATACTCGTCTTCGGACAGATGGAATATCGGGTCTATAGGGTTGTAAGGCCCCGTAGTAACATCCCAAGACCAGATTTTAGTTCCCCAGGTTGTAGGTACGCCTCTATGGTGAATGGTTGCTTTAAATATGTTCTTATCAATATTTTCCTCGCATAAGGGTAATAGCTGCTCCCATTCTATTAACCAAGGGTCTTCAGCATTAGCTTCCGGGGGAAAATCGACAGCGGGGTCGGTAACGGGCAAATTTGTCGGCGGCCACCATGATGCATCCACGGCGTAGCCGAAGGTGAACGGACCTTGTGGTAAGGCAATATGATATTCGCGAGTAATCTCATCGTCAACAAGAAACATGCGTCTTTCAAGGTCAGAGCAGAAGAGTTTATACGGGTTGATGGTGGTTAATTCTGGAGTGGGTTTAATGTTTTTCGACGGCTCTGAGTATGAGTATATCTGCCAATTATCGGAGTACGTCAATCCGGGAATCACGTAACATGAATAACCGTCGGGATTTAGGACTTCACCACCTCCCTGTTCAGCACGTGAAAAGATTAACGGCATACTGCCGTAATATGGGGCGGGAAACAGGTTACCAGTGCTGTCAAGTCTTGACCGATAGGGAAGCTCATTATTATCTTGTATGAATGTTCCAGGGAAGTAAACGGTTCCTCGGACATCAAAACCGGTGTATTTAGGTGCATTAATGAATGGATGTCTTAGAGTGACATTGAACTTGATGGTTTTATCGGGTTGTACTTCTATCTCTCCTATTGAGAGGCAATTGTGGCAAGGCCATACTTCCATGAACTTAGTAACGCAGTAGTGGTAATCAGCCAGTCGTTTTGGGACAACTTCTAACTGAGAATGGTCTGCTGTAAATGCTAACTCCCATATTCCCCAGTTCCAGTGATTGTCGTTGAATTGAGCAACAGCTTGCGAGTGATCTATATCAAGCTCACAAGGGTTGTTTGTGTTTGAGCAGCCAAGGATGAGGATTGGTAATATCACGGCAATCAATATATATTTCATAGCTTGCACCCTTTAATATTCCTCTTCAAGCCGTTTCTCATATCTATTGTTTACATGAAAAAGATTGTCTGTCAATGGTACGCACCGATATTAGTTATCTTATCTTGTAAATCACTTCATTCCACCAAACGTCTTTGCCATCCAGCGGTGGGTTTCGGGAATAAATTCCCGAAACACCGAATTCCCGAAACACCAACTCAGGTTGAATAAACTGGTACACCCCTCATCCCGCCGGACGGTATATTCCGCCGATCGTGTAAATCGTGACAACGGATGTTTCATATACCATCTTCAGTTTATCCACTTCAGCCTTGACTTTTTCGTAGAGCGGATGGTCGGGCTTCAAAAAACGGTTTCCCTTCATTATCGCTAAGTATTCGGCGCCGTCATCGATGTACCTGTTAATAAATGTCCATCCCCGGTTCGCGCCCTCGTCCGCCGAGCCATCATCTATCACCTGCGCGAACGTACCGGGATTGAACGCCCATCCACGCATATGCGAATAGAATGCAAACGGATCGGCATCATCCTTCTTTCCCGAGAAAATGAATTTCCCTTCTGCATCATGCGTCTCCGCGAATGAGCGCACCGCCTTTGCCGCTTCAATGTAATCCAGGTCCTGGCGGTACATCGGATGCAGCACGAACAGGCCGGTCAGGAATACCAGTATCAGGAGTATTGCCGCGTTCGATTGCCCCGGCCTGGTTTCACGTCTGCCCTCGACACGCCATATCCATAGTATTGCCGGGATAAGCACGGCCTGGCTCACGATGAATATCCCCGCGAGGAGGGGGATGTTCAGCTCCGAAACGAGCCGCCTGAGCACATCCGCATCCCACGGCTGCGTCAAAAATAAATAAATTATGACGCCGTCGAAGAACAGGAACAGGCTGAAAGCCGCCGCTATCACATGGCGTGGTATGGCGGTCCACCACTTCTGCCACGCGTCGGCAAAATTACCCGTAGCCACCTGGTAGAGGAAACGTCCGATGATGATCGATGCGGGTCGAAGCATGATCGCCTGGTAATGTGGATGATGGAAGTTGCCATTCGCTCCGATGATTATGAAAAGCAGCGATGCGTAAAGCCATGCGAATTCGACTCCCCTACCTCTT
>CBDVBS010000286.1:0-5406 GCA_965372275.1 uncultured bacterium
TTTGTCGAAGACTCCAAAAGGGTGCCACACGGAGTTCCCATGTGGTCGCGGTTCGATTACTCCTTTTCCTTAAACCAACCCTCCCCAACCAGCTTCTGATGTTCGACCATCAGGCATTTATCCATTATGCAGCGCAGCCCCGCCTCATCCACCCGGGTGTACGACTCCTGGTCATAGATGCCCGCCTGGAACCATATCAGCGGCGACTGGTGCGGCGCGGAGAAATATTCATTCACGATCTCAGGTATCTCGTTCGACGGGCGGAACACGAGCAGTATGTCATAATCGTACGGCACGCTCATCATGTCACGATACACCTTCTCGCCGAGGATACGATCGACATACTGGTTGGTGTTGATCGGAATCATAAAATTACCCTGGTCCTGGAGGTACTGGCTGACATAGTGCGACGGCTTGTGAGGCACGGATGAAAGCCCGTAAACCGCAATCTCCTTGGCGTCAACGATTATACGGATTACCTCTTCATCGATATCATCGAACATACTATGCATCACGCAACCTCAAGGCAGGAATTATATCATGGGAGCTGCACTCCATCGGCGATTTGGAATACGGCACGCGGAATTCATAAACAACAATGGTACGCAGGTTATTGACGTTGAATCCGACCGGGTATATCCTTGCAGTATCGTTTTACATAATAAAGCTTCGATTGAATTTCTGAAGGAGGTAACCAGATGTGGAAATACTTTGTACTCATGATTTTCTTTCTGGCGCTGTTCTCTTGCGGAGGGAATTCCGCTGATACTGCTACTGAAGATGAGGGCATACTTTATCCTTTCGTTTCTGACGGGAAGTGGGGTTATTTAGACAGAGATTTCAATATTGTTGTTCCGGCGGAATACGTAAAGGTATCACCGTTCAGTGACGGGATGGGGAAGGTCGTATTTCCCAAGGATAATTTCCTGGATGCCTCGTTGTCAGGTTTTGTTAACAGCAAAGGCAAGGTGATCGAATGCCCCTCGTATGAAAGGATTAGCTATTTCTCAGATGGCCTTGCACGTATCGTTGATGACGGGCGCGGGGGGTATATCAATAAACGCGGAATGATGGTTATCAAACCCCAGTTCAGAACAGCACATGATTTCGCGGAGGGTTTGGCTGCAGTGCTACCCGGTGGAAGTGACAAATTATTCGGGTTCATAAATAAAGAAGGTAAGTTGGTCATCCCCGCAAAATTCAAAATGACCTTTGGATTCTCTGAAGGCCTTGCATTTGTAGGGATTGATAGTTCGGGTGCCCTCAAATTTGGATATATTGATAAGTTCGGCCTGCTCGTGATTCCGCCAAAATATGATTTCGCGAGAGATTTCAGCGAAGGTCTTGCGGCAGTAAGTTTCGGGGAATACCCAAACGATAAGCACGGATATATAGATAAAACCGGAACCATGGTGATAGAGCCACAATTTGACGGTGCCAATGAATTCCACGAGGGACTGGCCGCGGTTGAGGTTGGCGAGAAGTGGGGGTTCATTGACAAAGAAGGGAATATGGTTATCAAACCGGAATATGGCTACCTCTGGCGCTTCAGCGAAGATTTGGCACGTGTACCGGTTGGAGACTGGGGTAATAATGAATACGGATATATAGATAAAACCGGGAAACTTGTTATTGAGCCGAAATTTTGGACTGCTTTTGACTTCAATGATGGAATTGCAATGGTATCGGTCGATTTTGCCGTGGGGTACATCGACAAAACCGGCAAATTTCTCTGGGGGCCAAAGGAATAATCCAAAGATTTATTGAAGGAGGTAACCGGATGTGGAAGTACTTTGTTCTCGTGATTTTCTCTCTGAGCCTATTCTCATGCGGAGGGAATTCCGCTGATATTGCTACTGAAGATGAGGGCATGCTTTATCCTTTCAAATCCGTCGGGAAGTGGGGTTATTTAGACAGGGATTTCAATATTGTTGTTCCGGCGGAATACGAATATGTTTCGACGTTCCAGGAAGGGATGGGTTTTATGGGACCTGACCCGGACCGCTATCTCTCGGATATTGAGAGTGGTTCTTACAGCTTCGTCAACAGTAAGGGGAAGATATTCGAATGTCCCACATATGAATTGGTTAGTTTTTTCTCAGAGGGCCTTGCAGCCGTCTATGATGACGGCAAATGGGGATATATCAACAAACGCGGAAAGATGGTTATCAAGCCCCAGTTTGATTCGGCAAGTTGGTTCGCGGAGGGTATGGCATCTGTGTCATTCGGCGATAGTGACGCATCATACGGGTTCATAAATAAAGAGGGCGAGTTGGTCATCCCCGCAAAATTCAGTTACAACCATGCATTCTTAGAAGGCCTTGCATTAACACGGGTCCGTGGTCCGGATGGCTTCAAATGGGGTTATATTGACAAGCTCGGTGCGTTCGTGATTCAACCAGAATATGATATGGCTTCACATTTCCGTGAAGGTCTTGCTCCTGTCGGTTTCGGGGACTTCATGAATGATAATATGGAGTACGGATACATAGACAATACCGGAACCATGGTGATAGAGCCTCAGTTTGACGCTGCCCATCTTTTCAGAGATGGCCTGGCTGCGGTTCGGATTGGCGAGAAGTGGGGGTTCATTGACAAAGAAGGGAATATGGTTATCAAGCTGGAATATTCCTACGCCCGGGTCTTCAGCGAAGATTTAGCATTTGTAATGGTTGGCGACGGGGATACATGGAAATACGGGTATATAGACAAAACCGGGAAACTTGTTATTGAACCGAAATATACGATGGCTCAGCCCTTTTGGGATGGAATTGCAATGGTGTGGATAGATAACGCGGTAGGATACATCGACAAAACCGGTGAATTCCTCTGGGGGCCGATGGAATAAACGCGGGCGGTGGGTTATCCGCCGGGAGTGATGAGCAGGGAAAACAGATCTTCCGCCGCACCGGTAATATCCGCACTCGCCGTTATTGCTGAAACCACGGCGATGCGCAATTTCTTGTCATCCCGTTTTAATTCACCGACATTCCCCGCCGTTATCCCTCCAAGAAAAAACACTGGGATGTCAATCTCACCAGCAATCGCCCATAATTCATCGGGTGTATGCGGCTGAAACGGGCTTTCCTTATGTTTAAGATGAAACGCGGGGCTGAGTGTGATGTAATCCGCACCATCTGACGCCGCCTGCAATGCCTGATCAAGGGTGTGCGCCGAGAATCCGATGAGTTTTGATTCTCCGAGGATTTTCCGCGCATCGGGAATCGGCATATCGTTCGCGCCGAGATGCACGCCATCAGCATCGCAGTCGAGGCAGGTATCGATCCAGTCATTCAGGATGAGAATGCCGCCAGCGGAACGTATATCGGGAAGGATGCCGGATGCGATTTCGCGGATTTCATTTTCCGGAAGATCGGGTTCGCGCAGTTGGAACAGGCGTACGCCACCGGCGAGGGCGTCACGTACGATGGTAACGGTATCGCGCCCAATCGAGCGATGCCGGTCGGTGATAAGCATCAGGTTGTATTTCGATATGTCGGGTTTCATGTAGTTCTTATTCGTTCCGGGTGGCACGCCCACGGCCGTCTTCGGCATTGGGCGTGTCTATATTTAACTATCTTTAATCACCTACAAACGTCGAAGACTCGTTTGTAGGCGGCACCCAGAGGCATTGGGCGTGTCTATATTTAACTATCTTTAATCACCTACAAACGTCGAAGACTCGTTTGTAGGCGGCACCCAGAGGCATTGGGCGTGTCTATATTTAACCTGCCGTTAATCACCTACAAACGTCGAAGACTCGCTTGTAGGCGGCACCCAAGCCTCATGCTTGCCCGGAATTCATCCCTTTTTCCTTACTTCCCATAAACCCTCTTGCGCTTCTCTTTGTCTATCTTATAAATAAATGCCAGCACTTCCGCTATAGCCGTATATAATTCCTCGGGGATCTCATCGCCTATATCCAGCGCTAACAAAAATCCCACTAAATCGCGATCCTCGTGGATATGCACACCCGCTTCCTTTGCGATATCGATTATCACATCCGCCAAACTTCCGAGGCCTTTAGCGACTATCTGCGGCGCACGCTGCTTATCGGGGGCATATGCCAGCGCCACTGCCTGCTGTATTTTATCCGGTACCGCCATATGCTATGCCTTCACATCCAGTCCGCCGTTCATCAAATTGTCCGGCCCGATCATCTCCCCGCCATCCGCCTGAGCTTTACTCACGCGAAGGACGCTTCGCAGCGATTTCACCTGTATCCCACGCGCGTTCAGTTTTTCACTCAGTCCGGGAAGCCCCGACTGAATATCCTCGTGAGCGTCCTTGCGTTCCGTCAGGAAAATTGCGGACAACCCGTCGCCGCCATATTCAAGGCCGATCTCAAGTTTCCCGATGCCTTCGCCTTCATACACCATCCGCCCACCCGCGGGAACTTCCTCTTCGCCGTCTTCCCTCTGACGTACCCCCGGATGCAGCGATATCGAGCCCTTGGTCTTATCATCAAGCATGAATCCCACGACCGGGAGGTTCTCCGCGCCGGGACGTCCGGGCGTCATAAGCCATTCGCCGACACGCGCGCCCTCAGCCCGGGGCGCCAATGTGGACGCGATATCCAGCAATGCATTCAATATATTCCTGTCAGCAGATGATTCAACGCCCGAAAGATTTTCGCCGATCATTGCGATGAGACGTCCGATGTTCAACCCGGCATTCCCCTGCAGCTCCCTTGCTCCGCTACCCGTGGGAGCATCAGTTGATGTCGGGGTGATAACCTGTTGGATATATTTTGCGAATGCCGCGAGCATATCCTTGACGCTTTCAGATGTGGATGCCTGGCCAAGGATATATTCAATAAACGCCGGGAGGATTTCCAGCGGCAATGGCTGTAATGCAGTTGACGCCGCCGGGGCCTGTGAGCCGGTGAATCCCTTTACCGCCGATGCGAACTGATCGAATATCACTCTCAGCGGATCATCCGGATGCATACCCGATATGAATTTCGGGGCAAAAACCTGGAACGCCCGCATCAACGCGGCTTCCGCTCCAACCCGCTTTCCCGCCGCCGCACGGTAACCCTCCGCGATTTCCGCCGGATTCCCGGATGTCAACGGCTTCAATCCTTCGATGATTCGACGACTCAGAACCTGCAGGTCAACCGATGTATTATCCTGTCCCCTTATGCCGGCGAGTTTAGCGGCCAGGTTTTTCATCTCTACCGGGGACGGTTTATTCAATGCACTCTCGGGACGCGGATCGCCCGCGGAAAGTGCCGCGATAAATTCACGGAGCGACGTTAATATTTTCGGCGGGACATCCGCGCCATCCAAGAGTAGTCCCCGCAACAACCGTGATGCCGTTCCCTCACCGCCGGGATCGGCCTTGAGTGTTACCGTGGCCCTTATATTTTCACGTGATGCCGCGAACCCCGCTTTCAGAAGGTCC
>CBDVBS010000287.1:0-5391 GCA_965372275.1 uncultured bacterium
GTCTCCGACCTACACTCGCAGGTCAGAGACCTGCGGTACCCGGCTTAGTTGAAAAAAGAACTGAAACCACAATTGGTATAACTCATTCGTGAATCAACCTATTATACGAAATAAAAAGCGCAAAAAAATAGGGCACCACGCGGGTGCCCTTGATTACTGAGTTGAATTGGTGCTACTCCTCTGGTCTGCTGAACTTAATGAGCGTGTTGTCACCATCCCCGGGCTGGATACTGATGATGTACTTAAGGGTTTTGAATGTTGTTACAGCATTGGAGCCTTCCGGTTTGGTAACTTGAGCGTCGGGTAATTTACCTTCGAAATAGGCGATAACATCCGAGATCGGGTCCGGGGTGATATACGTGCGCCAGTTATCAAATTCCTTGGAATTCGGGTAAATTGGCAGTTCGGAATGATCGATCTCCCACTTCGGGGGCGGGGTTCCGCGGTCATACTTGGCGGTAGGCAGCCCACCGGGCCCCTTCTCGCTCGTGGGTACCTTGGAAGGCACGCATGATAGGGACGTAAGGCATAGCACACAGGCACCCGTTACAAGCAGTGCCATCAGCAAAATACGTTGTTTAACCATTAGTTATCCGCCGGTTTACTTACTCTCCGTTACTTTCTCCGTTACTCTCTCCGTTACTCTCTCCAGTCGGTTGACTGAGGTCGACCGGCTGTTCTTCCTCGCCGCCTCCGCAGCCGACTGCGAACGTTGACCCGGCTAAGAACATTAAAAGCACGATAGCATATGCAATCCTTTTCATCGTTTTACTCCTCCCAGAAATTTTTCCGCGGGTTACTACCCGCGAGGTAAAAATTGTCAGCAATTAAGCTATTTCCCTACTCACCCTCAGGCAATTCTGCGTCTTCGGGAGCCGGCGTGGCGCCTTCAATTGTGGCCGGAGTGTCAACCGGCGCTTTTTCTCCTGTACCTTCCTGTCCGGGACCGAGGCTCGGATCGGAACTTCCCTCTTCGTAACCATCCTTACCGCATCCAAGGGAGAAAAGTAGCATCCCCAATACGGCGACCACTAAAATGGTAGCAATAAACCTATTCATCAAATACTCCTTTCGGAATTATACGTTGGCAAAATACTATGATAGCAGGTTTCCATTGTCAAGTACGCTTTCTTACTCATTAGACCCACAATTCAGGAATACGTTTAATTTGAAATCACCGAAAGGCAGATTATGGTTCGGAATCGCGATTCCCTGTTGAATAGGTGCTTCCATTTTGGTATATTACTTGCTTACGTTTTAACGCGAAATTGAGGTATTGAATAGATGAAACGCACATATCAACCAAAAAAGCGTAAGCGTGCCAGGACCCATGGTTTCCGGGCCCGTATGGCGACAAAAGCGGGACGCAGAATCATCAGTGCCCGCAGGGCTAAGGGTAGAACCCGCCTAACGGTGAGTGACGAGAAGTGAGCCTTGGGGCGCAAACCCTTGGCAGGTTGAGGTCAAAGCCCGAGTTTGAGCGCGTATCTTCCGGGGGACGCAGGTTTCAATCAACGCATATCGGGTTGATCGTTCTCGCAAATAATATCGGGTCACCAAGGGTGGGATTTACAATACCACAGCACGCCGTGAAGTCGGCGGTACGCAGAAACCGGCTCAAGAGGGTATTACGGGAACATCTGGGGGAAATGCTTGCACCGGAAGTCGGGGGACATGACGTAGTCGTCAGGGTGCTGAAAGACCCGGGGTCTGGTGAGTACAAGCAGCTCGGAACTGAGCTGCAACATTTGCTCGAAAAATCAGGTCTGATGAACAGGAGGGATATTTGATGCGCTGGGTGGCAATATTAATCATTCGTGCATACCAGCTTACGTTGTCAAGAATTATCCCCCCGGTTTGTCGTTTCAAGCCGACTTGCAGTAATTATGCGTTGACGGCGATACGCCGTTTCGGTTTCTTTACGGGATCATGGTTGGCATTCAAGCGGTTGTTGAGATGTCATCCCGGGAATCCCGGTGGTTATGACCCGGTGCCGGAATCGCCCGTCGTTAGTGAGAAAATTACCGAAAGTTAGGATTCTTTGTCCAAAAGGTTCGCGAATGAATATACTTGAGCCTATTATCCAAATCTTATCGGGGATCCTGAATTTCTCCCATCAGATTACCCATAGTTACGGTATTGATATCATTGTCTTGACCATTCTCGTCCGTATAGCTCTTTACGGTTTAACGAAGAAGAGCACGAAGTCGATGCGAGCCATGACCAAACTGCAGCCCAAGATGAAGGAACTGCAGGCGAAGTACAAGGACAACAAGCAGAAACTCAATGAAGAGATGATGGGGCTCTATAAGAAGGAAGGGGTCAACCCGATGAGCGGATGCCTTCCCCTCTTTCTGCAGATGCCGATCTTCATCGCGATATTCTGGATGCTCCGCTCGCCGACATTCTACAAGCTGCTTCCCGGTTTCGGTCACGCATCATTCTTAGGTTGCCGCCTTACCGCGAAACCCTTCGAAACCGCCCCCATGCCCGATGTGGTCAATTTATACGGGATGCTCAATTTAGATGCATTATTCGGCGGCGGATGGTGGATGGATAAGTTTCTCTATCTACCGTCGCTCTGGTTGGTGGCGCTTTATATATTCACCACGATTTACCAGACCAGGATGATGCAGGCCCAGAACCCGCAGCAGGGTGATACGGCGAAGATGCAGCAGTATATGTTCATGCCGTTGTTCATAATCTTCGGATTTATCTTCCCGGTGGGACTTTTGCTCTACTGGGGCGTTTCGAACGCCATCCAGATGATACAGACGAAACTCATATATGGTGAAATGGATCGGGAAGATTCCCTGAAGGAAGCTCTCCAAATGCAGGAAGATGCCGGGATGATCCCGAAGATGGATGGCGATACGGCGAAAAAGAAGAAAAAGAAATAAATGTTTTGATTTTGATGGGCCAGGATTTCTTATAACCGCGCGTGCACGAACCCCCGATTGTAAATGCAGGATTGGTCCGTTGTGGGAGTATAGATATGAGAGCAAAGGATAGGGGAATCAGCGATGCGTACTTCGAAGCGGTCGCGCCTACATACGATGAAGCAAAAGCGGAGGCACTGAAAGGGATACGACTGAGCGAACGGGAGGTCCGTTTCAAGGAAGGGGGATGCGGACCGGAAGGGGTGGTCGTGCGTGCCGTAAGCTCCCGTACACGGTTACAGGAAGCAACAAGGGATCTGGAGATCTTCATCAAAGGGATGGACGTTGATGCAAAACTTTCCGGCAGGGAGGAGGCCGGGTTGCTTTTTCTCAACGTTGATGGAGATGCCCTTGGTTTTCTCATCGGGCGCGGGGGAAGTTCCCTTGAGTCGATAGAGTACCTGCTCAACATAATTCACAACCGACGCTTCACTCCTCACAGGCATATCATCATTGATATTGGCGGTTATCGAAGCAGGCAGTTGGACTTCATCGACGGCCTGCTTCTTCGCGCGGTTCAGCATATTGCCAACAGGGGAACACCGTACATATTTCGCCCGATGTCCCCGAGGGAGAGGAAGCTCACACATCTCCTGCTCAGGAAGTACCCGGGGCATGTGAGTATTTCCGTCGGTGAAGATGAAGACCGCAGGATAGAGATTCATCCAGTCAAGGAAGAACTGATCGAGGAATCCGAAACATTACTGGAAGATGAACCGGTTGAACTCGAACCCGAACCCGACAATCCACCGGAAGATTACCCGGATAAATGGGGTATGGACGGTGAAGGGTCGCCGCTGGATTAATCGGATTTAATCATTATTAACAGGTTGCAATTGCATTTTTGTCTATTTTAGTATATCTATATATCATATGTATGGGTGGAGTTGAGGTTTTCGCATGAAGATGCAAATCGTTAAAGTTGATGAAGCTACTGTTCTCCGTATCACCGGTGACCTCGATAGTGATGCCAACCCGATATTGAAGGAACACCTCAAGGAACTTGTCGATTCGGTTACTTTCGGGCTGCTGATAGACATGTGCAATGTGAAGTACATTAATTCCGCCGTACTCGGCACTTTCATCCAGGCCTACCGCCTGCTGGCTGAGAGAAGCGTCCCGATGAAATTCTACGGGATGACACGCAAGGTGAAATCGATCTTCCTCATCACAAAACTCGATGGCGTGCTCGATATACACGAGACCGAGGAAGATGCGATAACGGCATTGAAACGCGATTCCGTCCCTACTTAAGTACGTACACACCATTTACAGGAACAAGCAATTGAATGAACGGGTATAGCAGGTCTCTGACCTGCTATCTCTTCTGGTTGATAACCCACCTGTATCCTTATGATATAATTCTTGAACTCAGAGACGGGAGGATAATGATGGGGAGAGCAATTCAATCACTTAGCCTTTTGGTACTAATCGTTTTCACCTGCAACGGACTTCTCGGATGTTCCGGTTTAAGTAACAATCCAGCAATTCCGCCGGAAAGCCCTGCCGAACAGGTGGTTGAACCGGCAACCGATCCAGGCCGTTCCCTATGGGGAATCTGGGCTGTTGAATTCGACACAGATCAACTTACAGCCACCATCAAGCCTATCCGCAATCCACAGGCGCATTACAACATCACCAATATGGTCACGCCGCCTGCGTGTGATGATTGCGTGACGTTTGAGGTTTTATGGTTCGAGCCGGTCAGCCGGGTTCTGGGTATAGAAGTGACGATGCGCAATCCCACCAATATTTCAGCATACGATGTGCGCGGCATACTCTACACCAACGATTACGGCCATCTTCTGACGGATGCTGACGATTGGACCGGGCTGTGGGATATGCCCGGCGGCCAAACGCTCAATCCTTTCAAGGCATTCGCAAAGGGTGAGCCGAGCCGATTATTTGCCGGATTAGCAGAGCACAGCGAATATTACAAGATTTATATCCCACAACCGCCTAATTACAATGCCATCACTTTCGCGGTTGATGTCTCCTGGCCCGGAAACTGCAAGGAGCCGTATGAGATAGAAAATTTCTCGCAGGAACCCATCTTGAATATAACCGGGTCGTCCGGCAACATCTACGTGGATGTCCACGACTGGCAGGGAGATGTAAACAATGTCATTCTCGAAGCACCTGAGATAACCGGTGAGGACTCAACACCATTCACTCATTTGACCGGAGACACCTGGAACTTGTTGCTGCAGAATAATGAGGGCGCTTCGGCAGGGAAATACCAAGTCAGGATAAACGCAACTTCAACCAACTCTCTCGACCTGCCCCTTTATGATTATATCGAAATCAGTATTACCGCGGAAATTCCAACCGATGGCTGGGCACGCACATGGGGGGGGATCGATTCGGATGGCGGCAATGGAGTCGCCATCGATGGTGACGGCAATGCTTATATTACGGGCTATTTCGCGGACATTGTAGACTTCGACCCCGG
>CBDVBS010000288.1:0-5352 GCA_965372275.1 uncultured bacterium
CCTGTCAAGCCGGAGGTCGCGGGTTCAAGTCCCGTCGCCCCCGCCACTTCTCTAATAACTTTGTCGGAGCGCCAAAATTCATAAATTAATTTTGGACATGCCGAGGTAGCTCAGGTGGTAGAGCAGCGGACTGAAAATCCGCGTGTCGACGGTTCAAATCCGCCCCTCGGCATTTTTTTGTGACTGAAAATGGGGACGGACCTGGTATATAATAAAGGCGGATATTCTAAAGGGATATCATGTATCAGGGCCGTGCCGGGTTTAATAAGTTGACTTAATGGCCCCAAAGGGATATATTCAGTTTCCCAACGGGCGGTGGCGCAGTCCGGTAGCGTACCAGCATGGGGGGCTGGGGGCCGCGGGTTCAAATCCCGCCCGCCCGATAATTTTGAATAAAGGCAGCTCGTGTATTCCAAGCACGGGCTGATTTTATTTTCGGCGCAAAGTCGATTGCATTGCATTTAACCTTGATTATCCCCACATTTTTTCGTCCCTCGGAACATGCTGTGATATATTGCATATAGCACTTGGGGAGGAATGCATATGCTTAAGATATTACAGTCATTGGGAAGCATCCTCAGACCCGCGATGCTCATCCTGTTCGCAACGGCAATAATCGCCGTCATCCCCGGTATCCAGGGTCAATCACCCGCTTATGGAGATGACGAGCGCCCATGGTGGGAGGACGAGGAAGTCGTTCAGAATACCTCGGGGCTCACCGGTGAAGCAACGCAGGTCGATCTCAGCCTGCCGAATATCGGATTGAAAGACGCTAAGGATATAGAATGGCCCTATGGGAATGTCTTCACCTATGAGGCCAACCTTGCAGAGCTGTTCCCGGGAATGCCGATGGACGGTTTTGATGTCAGTATTGAATGTCACAACCGAACGAGGGCAACAGGCGGGAAGTTGAGGGACACAATCAAGATGGATGCGACGGAAATGGGGACAAGGATCGTGGCGTCGATAGAATTCAGCGCGGGATACGACGAGAGCCGGAAGACGACATCACTCAGCATGGAATTGCAGATGAAGATGTATAGCGCGATCCCAATGCCTATGCCCATGCCGAACCCGGTTTTTTCATACGAGGGTAAAGTCAAAAACGATGTGCTCATCGAGGTTTTGAAAAGCGCGCCGATGATGGGAATGGACAACCAGGAGTCGGAGGAGCAAGCTCCCGAAGACGGTTTTTTCTTCTCCGCCGGATCGGCAACACCCGGGCTTACCGCCCTGATGCTCTCGGCACTCGATGTTGAGGACGGCGAAACCGCGACCATATGGCTGGTCAACCCGATCCTGTTCGGACCCGCCGCTGCAATCGGTCCCAAGTTTTTCCGGACGAACATCACCGAACTGAGCCAATGCAGTGATGAAATCCAGGACAAATGGGATGAGACACGCGAATCGGCCGGACATTACACACCCCCGGAAGATGTAACGACATTAGCGATCTATCCTGATGGTGATACTCCGGAGGATTTCCTCCCAACTACATTCGCCTATATCGACGGGGACGGCAGGCTCGTCAGGTTGGAAGAACCCTCAAGCGTTGAGACGATCATCGTGGAGCTGGAAAAGATCGAATCCGATAAACCATGGTGGGGAAGGAGAAAACAAGATAATGAAGAAACATAATTTCCGGGGAGGGGTTGCACTAACCGCACTGCTCGTTTGTTCATTTGCCGCAATTCTCATGGCGGGGTGGAGCTACACTCTAACATCCGCCGACAACCATCAACCATACATACCCGGCACCGACTCGATGGGTTATCATCCGGTGTCGGTATCACCTTATTGGGGCAAAACATGGTGGGTGACTGAAAAGGATGCAAGCGGCGCCGATAAACGCTTGTTCGAACTTGTACGAAGATACAAGAATGATTTCAAGCTTGACCTCCCTAACGTCGGCGTGAAAGATCCGAAAGATATCATCTGGCCTTACAAGGATGGATTCACCTACGAGCTGGTCCAGGGAGCATACGCGGGATATTCGACTTATCCGGAAAAGGGCACAATGATCAGTACATATGCGATCGGTGAGGAAAGCGGGAGTCTTTCCGAAGTGTTCGATTACTGGCCCAAGGGTAAACCATACGGTAATCTCCGGATGAGCACGGTCAACGAATTCGATGAGAATCGTAAAGCAACGTATGTAAATCTCAATGCCGTCGATATCCCCCCATTCGGCAATACCGTATTGATGGAGCAGCCAAAGTACGAAATTTCAATGAAAAACAAAGACGGGAAACTGCATTGGGTAACAACGAAATCGAATTACGTGAACGGCAAATACGAAGCAAAAGAAGTCCAGAACAAAACCATTGACGCCCCGGAAGACGGGTTTTACTTCTATGTCGGCTCCGAAACCCCCGGGCAGATTGCATTGCTTCTATCGGTGCTGGAATTGGATGGTGAGGAACCGGCAAGCGTATGGGTCCTGGCAGGCGGCAATCTTGCCATATGGAACACCCAGTATGATGACCTGTCGGCGGCCAAGCCGATATTCACTCGCATGACCGCATACCCTCTCGACAAGGCCCCCTCATGGTTACGCAAGTGGTGGGTTGCATCCCGGAAGTTCTACGAAGGCTGGAAACCGGGTGAACTGAGGACATATATACTTTACGAGGAAGGGAACAATTACTATGCAACATACGAAAGAGACGAAGAGAAAGCCGTGCAATTCTACCTCATGTACTTAAACGGAGCGGACATTGTCGTTGCATACCTGGATGACAAGGACCGTCTCGTGCGGGTGGAGCAGGTAGGCGCATCATACTGCACGGCGGCACAACTGAAGAAAATCGGAACCAACGATAAATGGTGGGGTAATTAAAGGAGATTGAGATGATACGTAATAAAGGTTACGCCGGGATGGGATTCATTATCGCCCTCAGCCTTATGTTGATTGCGGGGACCGGCTTGTCATCACAACCATTGCAGGCGGTACCGCCCGATTACCAGCCCCTTTCCAAAGGCGCGCCGGAAATGGGCGGGCTGCCTGATATTTCATTTCCCGATACCGAAGGCAACGCCGATTTCAATTTGCCGAACACGGGACTGAAGGACCCCGGTGAAATAATCTGGCCATACGAGGATGAATTTACATACGAGATGGTCCCGGACGGCCCGTTCAATACATTCGATATGAAAAACAATATCAAGGCCGTCAGCTCGTACGACATCGACGAATTCACATCGAGACTCGTGGAGGAATACGAGGTCAGGGGTTACGGAGCGTCGATGGTTACCACGACAACAATTGATTTCGATGAACGCCGGTGCGTTAGGATTCTCGATACGAAACATTCACTCGATTTCAGCCAGCCCGTGCCTTTAACGGAAGATGAAAAAGGGTTGCAGGTCGTTTACGAACCAAGGAACGGGAAGATGTTTATCGCAAAAGCCGACAGCGAGATCGATGTGCCAAAAGACGGTTTCTTCTCATTCGTGGGTTCCGACGCGCCCGGCTTGCTCGCTCTCGCGATATCGGCGCTTGACCTCGACGGCGATGAACCGGTCACGGTGTGGACATTCAACGGCGGTGACTGGATCCTCGGCGAGCCGACCGTCGGCGTCTTCAGATTTATGCGCGTGGGCATTACACCGTTCGAGGATTGCACTCCGAAGGTTAAAAGATGGTGGGAAAATCAACGTGATTATTACGATGACTGGGAACCGCCGGAGGATGTGAAGACATATATCCTCGAAATCGAGGCGAGCAAATATGCATTCTATGTTGAAGGTGAGAATTATATGGCGGAACTTGAGAGCACCGTAAATCTCTATCCCAATGTCGGACCGTACGCCGCAATTTATATGGATGACGAGAATCGGTTGGTGCGTGTCGAGCAGCCGACAGGACTTTTAGCGACATTAGCTGAACTTAAGAAAATTGGAAGCAGAAAAACATGGTGGGGAGATTAGGCCTTTTCCTCTTCCTCGCTGCATTCAACATCCGTTTCGTCGCCGGCTATCTCAAGGGTACCGCCCGAAATTATGAATTGTAGTCCTTGATCGACCGTCATATCCACGGGAATGGCGTCCGAAGAATTGACTACAATTACAAAACCGGACGTCGGGTTAGGGGATGTCGGCACGAATACTGAGATTTTCCCCTTGCAGTTCTCCGTGCCCATAAGACCGGCCAAATTCTCATTTGAAACAAATCCCACGGCTTTCGTGCCGGGATGTGGATAATCAACCAGCACGACGCGCTTGAAGGCCGTACCGCCGCCCTTGCCAATACTTGTAGTGACCTGCTTGATGAAATGGTAAATCCTGTTCACCAATGGTACGGCATCGAACAAACGGTCAACCCATGTTCTGACCAGCCTGCCGAAAACATTACGCACCAGCCATCCGATCACGATGAGCAGAATGACGGTCACGAGTATGGATAATCCGAAGACATAATTTGTACTCAGCAGCAAACCGACGGACGAGGTTTCGCTCACGAATACGCTCAGCAGATTACGGAGGATCTCATCCACCGAAGAAACCAAGTAAACAAGGAACCATAACGTGAGCCCGATAGGCAGGACAAACAGCAACCCGTTAACGAAATAGCGGCGCAAAGTACTCATTCGAGCCCATCGGTGTATTGTGGGTTTTTCGATCCTATTCATTTTCTTTCGGCTCTTCCCAGGTTATTCCTGTCTGTGAATTAATATCCGAATCAGGCGGACTATTTGGCTCCTCATCGAGATCGCCGCCAGATTCACCGCCTATCTTCGGCGCATCAAGCTCATCCAGAAGTTGTCTCTCCGCTTTGTGCACGCCTTCGACCGGGAGAGCTTCTGTTACTCCGGGATCGAACAAATATTCCCCGGTGGATTCATCCTGTCCCGCCAAGTTGTCTGAAACCTCTACTTCATCCCCTTCTACGTTTTTCACGGGAAGACCATAGTCAACCCCTGGTTCGCCAATCGTATAATGCGGACATACCAAACATTCGGGGTCCTCGGAAAGTTCGCGTTCGAAATATTTGCACAATACGATCATATCCTCATCCGAACCGCTGGACTCGACATCGAGATATCCGCAAGTATTCACAAGAAGCTTCAGGTGCACTTCTGCTGCCATCGCTGCCGCCTTGGCGCGATTGGATAACCAATGGATCAAATGGAAGAGCAGCAGGAAGATACCTATTATGAACGCCCCGGCTGAACCGAGGAGTACCGGCTGGCTGATGACATCGCCCGCGTTTTCAAAACCCGTCGTTATTGCAATAATCGCCCCCCCGATAACTGCCATGAGAATTCCGACCGGCCCCATATAACCGCCTATACCGTCCAGTGAATCCCCATATTCGGCATAGATCTTATCGCCAAGGATATCCCATTCGTC
>CBDVBS010000289.1:0-5348 GCA_965372275.1 uncultured bacterium
GCACCGCTGTCCTCGAAGACTCGGATAGCGGTGGCACACGGATGATGAAGTGAATGTTGTGATCCGAGCCACGACCGTACTTGTCCGACGAAGCGGAGCGAAGGTGGAAGGAGTGGACAATTTGAGCACGGGCAAACTCGAAGACTCGTTTGACCGTGGCACACGGAGAAGACACTGATAAGCTCGAAGACTCGCTTTTCAGTGCCACCCGGATAAGAGCACCGCTGTCCTCGAAGACTCGGATAGCGGTGGCACACGGTGAAGTAGGATTTATTTCCCGGCATCAGAATGCCGGGTTACATGAATACAGAGTGCCAGGTTACATGCAATTGAGACAACCCCAAGGATTGCCGGGTGACGTTTCATCACTTGAGCTTGGCGTAGAGACCTTCCATTGCGATTATCTTCATTCCGTAGTTGTATGCCGCGAGGTATGCCCTGTCGCCGACGACATGAATCTTGTCGCGGTAGTTCGAACGCTCCTTCAGGAATAACTCCGCTCGTTTGTAAGGCGCGAATATGTAGCGCAAGTCAACGATTTCCAGCTTGCAGAAACCCGGGCCTTTCAATTCGAGTATCGCGCCGCCTTCGAACAGGTCGGCGGTTTCCACCGAACCATCGGTGAAGTACTTCGACCGAAGCACCGGGCGTTTCGGCTCCGTTACATCGAAAAGCCACATGCCGTCGGTGCCGCCCGAAATCGCCATGAGATTACCCTTGACCACTGCGTCGATCGGATGGATTCCGCTTATATCCATCCAGGCTGTTTGCCGTGGATTGGTAGGGCTCGATATGTCATATATATCGATGAAACCGTCCGGGCTGATGAAGTAGAGGAAATCTCCCGCCCGCGTGATATTCGTACACGGTCTTTCGGTGTCGATTATCATCCTGAGGATCGGGCTGAACGGATAGTGCACGTTAACCTGGGCGACGCCTTCATCGCCGAGTGCCACGAACGCAAGTTCATCAATTACCAGCTCGACATCCGAGGGCGTGCCGGGCAGCTCAAGCAATGCGACAGGCCGCATGAATATCGGGCGGGAAACATTGAATACCCTCAATCCGCGGGTTGGGTCGGCGAGGTATGCGAAATCGCCGGTTATCTGCATCTCGCGGGTGAAACCTTCCGAGTGCTGGATACCGATGATCTCGACATCCCCTTCCTCGTGACGTTCCAGGGCTCGAATACTGTCCCAGGAGCCGGTGAGCATCAGGTTTCCGCGCGATGCGATGGTGCTCACGAGACCGAGTCCCGCCTGGTATGCCACCACCCGTTGTCGGAGCGGGTTGGTGACATCGACAACCAACGGCCCGTCAAGTTCGCTTGCTAAGAGGAAATATTGGTCGATTACGGCGATCTTACGTAATTCACATACCAGAGGAAGACTGCCCTGAAATTCCGGGTCTGCCGGTTTTGAAATATCGAAAGTTATCAGGTTATCGGCGGTTGCGGCGGCCAGGAGGTTCCCGTTGATTGCCACATCCAGCATCACATGCCCGACATTGATCGAGGATATCTCTTCCAGTTCTCCGCCACCGATCGCTCGCAAAATGGTGATAGTATCCGTATCATCGATAGCGATGACCATTCCATCCGATGCGGCCAGACCCCATATCGAACCCTTAATGCCGGTGTATTCAGACGCAAGTTTCATATTGAACGGGTCGGTAATATCTACGGCCTGCACACCAACAGTTCCGGCATAGATGAATCCATCGGAATATACTAAATCCCCGCCGCCGATGAATTCGACGGATGATGTTTCATTGAGCTCCCATGCGCGGATCAGCTCGTACGCCGTGAGGGTTGAGGAGCCGTCGTGGAGATAGAGGAACCCGTTGTGAACCATCAGTCCCGGGTTGGTTCCGATATCAAATTCATAGGTCTCCGATAACTTCGGCACATTCGGATTGCCGAGATCGATAACCACCAGCCCAAATCCCGGGCACAGCACATAGGCCGCACCATCGCCGATGCACATGAGCCTGCTAATAGCCGGCAGATCGAGGGTGGCATTGCGTCGCGGGTTAACAATGTCGTGGATGTCGTAGCTGTTGAACAGCTTGTTGCCCGCACCTAATGTGTAGAGATGGTATTCGGTCAGTGCCAGGTCGATAGCACTATGGCTGAGGAGTGACTCCGGGGTGATATCGATGAGCCGTATATCCTCCACCGCCGCGTCAATATGCGGAACGTACAAGGCCCCTAATATCGTGATGACTGTCAGTGTAATGACGAATGTCTGTATTTTGAAAATCATATCCCACCTCCAGGATTGCACGTTTAATGATACACTCTTTTTTCGAGATAATGCGGATAATTGGGCATGTTCCTGACGATGTACCGAAGATGCCCTGAAAGATGGCACCGCATACCTTGTTCAATTAAACAGGTGGAGGAAGGCAGAGGACCATTTAATAGAACTGTAAAGAATTCAAATTCAATGATAATCACATATAAGTACATTTAATAGCATGAGTTTGTTTCAGGAACGATGAAGATTTCGCAGGGAAAAGTAGAATCGGCGTTCACTATTGGCCGTGCAAATGGATACTATATCGTATATGAGTTTTAAGTAAATGGGGATTTCTTTAGATAAAAGTGACACTCGTGGACAACGGGGAATGAAGGTTCCCTATGGGACCAGGGAAGTACGCGAATCGCCGGGCAATCCGGCGATTGGCGATTTTTCACCAGACTTTACTTCAGGTACTGCTCAAAGTAGCATTCGAGAATATCGATGGGGAAAAGTGTATTGAGCTTTCGCAGGGCATCGAATCCCGCCTCGTTTGTTGGCTTGAGACGCACAATACCCTTGTCATTGAAGCCAACAAGCTCCAAACCATTATCGAATAATACGCGCTTCAAATCGGCCAACCTTCCCTCAAGCAAATCAACTTTCCGTGGAGCCTCTACTTCAATGTTCTTCTTAGAGTCCATCTTGGAAAACTTGCTGATCAGGTAGGCTATCTTTTTGTCCTGGGAGGCGATTTTGCTTTCGAGTTTCGGAAGGTCGCCAAGTATCTCCCCAGGTGGAGCGTCGCCGTTCCCAGTGGTTTTTTCTTCTGTGGGGTCCATAGTTCTCCTCACTCTCCATTAAGCTTCCCCTTGCGGATGCTGAAGGGCCAAGGCGTCTAACAAACAACCCCTAATTCCCAAACTCAGAATATTATGGAGAAGACTCTCAGTAATGAGAGGTACTGCACTGACAAGCGGTATACGTTGGTTCTTACAGAAATATAGCCTATAGTGCTGAAATTGGCAAGTTTTTTTTACCGAACAGACTTAAACCTCTATCATAATGAAAATGGTGTTTCGGGAATTTATTCCCGAAACTATTCTGGATACTGTCAAAGGGTTTCGGGAATAAATTCCCGAAACACCGTCAGCAATAGGATATACTCATATTGTTAGAGTCTCTCAGGATATGTTAAGGCAGTGATTGATGTGATATCTTATTGGCGAATAACATCGAGGTGATGAAGATGAAGATTGCACTGTTTTTCATGATGATTATATTCCTTGCCACGCCCGGATGCGGCCCGACCGCGGTTGAGAATGCCCCCCCGGGAATTGTTGCAGGTAAGATCACACTCTTTAACGTTGCGGATCCCGAGAATGCCGGGCAATGGTTCGACTTCAGCGAGGGACGTATTATTATCGAAACGGATGAACATAAGCAGGGTGACTTCTGCCTCTTCGGAACCCACCTCCGCTCGGTCTGGCCTGTTGAATGCGGCATGCAGGATTCCCAGCCGGACAGCCTGTGGCGGCATGAGAGTAATCCAACATACGACTATAAAACCCCCGATGAATTCAAGAAGAATGCCGATGTCCCGATATATTCAGGCCACGTTTATTACATGGTTACCGGCGAAGGGCATTACGCACGGATCAAGGTTGTGGGCACCGAAATGAATGATGATGCATCGGCATTCAACTCAATAACATTCTACTGGGGATACCAGCCGGACGGCACCGAAGTGTTCGTAAGAGAGGTTGACGATGCCCCGCCGGCAAACGATGGCGAGGAAACCGGAGAATAGTATCGCGGGGAATGGAGAGCGCTATGTCGAATCTGAATAAATTGCCCCTTTACCAGGTGGATGCGTTCACGACCGAGATTTTCAAGGGAAATCCGGCCGCGGTTTGTCTGCCGCCGGAAGAACTTACTAACGACCTGATGCAGAAGATCGCCATCGAGATGAATTTGTCGGAAACCGCGTTTGCGGTTCCGATGGATGCCCCCGTCCACGAAGATGCGACGCATTTCGGACTTCGCTGGTTTACCCCGGGATGCGAAGTACCGTTGTGCGGGCACGCGACCTTAGCGACATCGCATGTGCTGTTCGAAGAATTGGGTGTTAAGACCGATGAGATTAATTACGACAGCCTGAGTGGTCCGTTGAAGGCAACCAGGGAAGCGGACGGCATAAGGCTCGACTTCCCCCTTAATACATTGGAACCCACCGATGCACCATCCGAATTGATGAGTGCGATGGGTGTGACGGAGTGGGAAGAAGTTGAGTATTGCGAAATCACGGAGAACCTGCTGGTCAGAGTTGAATCTCCCGCGAAACTCAAGGCGATAGTGCCGGGCTTCCAGCAGATGCTCGATGCAGCAACACCGATGAAGGTTGTCGGGGTTGTCCTCACTTCCCCGGGCGAGGGCGGCTATGATTTCATCTCACGCTACATCTGTCCCTGGGTGGGTGTTAACGAGGACCCGGTGACCGGCCTTGCGCACACAATGCTCACCGATTACTGGTCACGTAAGTTGGGGAAGGATGAGATGAAGGCATTCCAGGCATCGCAACGGGGCGGTGAATTAACGGTGCGTCGTGTCGGCGACAGGGCTCACTTAATTGGTGATGCGGTTACGGTGTTCAGCACGAGGTTCAAGATGTGAGATATAAGTAGCACCCGGCTGTATTTTAAGACGGAGGGCGAGCCTCCGGCTCGCCCCTACGAGATGCCCAACATCATTGGGTAGCGCGTATCTATAGTGAGTGCCAGCGAACGATGATGCGCGCTTGTTGTAAGACACCGCTGTCCGCGAAGACGCGGATAGCGGTGGCACACGGATGGGGAAGTGGTGGCAACTACCTTTAGTCACAGTTACTTTGAGTTCCGGGTGCCACACCCACGGACGTCTTCGGCCTTGGGCGTGTTATTTATAGAAGTAAGACACGCCTAATCTCGAAGACGAGTGTAGGCGTGACACCCGGATAAGAGCACCGCTATGCCCGAAGACGGTCAGTAGCGGTGGCACACGGGGAGGGGGAAATAGTGGCAACTACCTTTAGTCACAGTTACTTTGAGTTCCGGGTGCCACACCCACGGA
>CBDVBS010000290.1:0-5342 GCA_965372275.1 uncultured bacterium
TGCATCCGGGACGGGCGAAACAGGATTTATAAAGATAATAGGTTTTTGACCAATGTCAAATGTATATGATAAATAGGGTCGGCCCCGAATTATTTTCTTGTGTTCATGCGGGTTGCAGAGGCCATTCTAAAATAATTCGGGGCCGACCCTATTTATTGCGAAAAAATCCCGACGTGTGCCGGGATTGGTTGATTTTCTTTTCTCGTTTCGGGAATAAATTCCCGAAATACCGGGGTGCGCACTTACTACTCCGTCTCGAAGCAGTAGACACCGTTGGAGGCGGGCACGATCATACGTCCGAACGCGAATCCGATTGCATTACGGGTCCCGCCGCTTATCAGCTCGCTGAATACAACAGCTCCGGTTTCAGCGTCGAAGCCGTAGAGAGTACTACTCCGATCTCCAATATAAACAACGCCATCGTTAAAGACCGGTGATGCGTCGTAGTAAAGCGCCGCTGACTGCCAGAGTTCCGCTCCGTAGGTGCCATAATCTTTAACGGCAATGCATCCGTTGCTGTAGAACGCGCTGCCCATATAAATTACAACATTTTCATCAGACGGGTCGATCCAGTAGGTCAACCCGGTAACAAAGGCATCAGCACCCGGGTCAAGAGTCCAGTAGAGGGTGCCGTCATTCGCATCAAGGCATCGGAGTCCCTGGTTGTATGTAGCCAAATATATGCGCCCGTTCACAACTAACGGTGCGTCCCAATGATACTGGCTTTCGGTACTCGGTGTCTGCCAGATAACTGCACCGTCATCTGCGTTTAAGCAGGTGAAGTTCACGGTGTTGCAGCAGTAAACCTTATCATCAGCGACTGCCGGTGTTGTTTCGCCACCTGCGATCGACTCGATGCTCATCCAGATAAGCTCACCGGTATAGGCGTTGATGCAGTGCATTTCGCCGCTGAGAGGGATGTATATCCTGTCGTTATAGAACCTGGGGCCTGGGCGAACGCAAAGATGAGACTCACCATATTCCCACTCGACCTCACCTGTAAGAGCATCAAAACACCAGATCCTGTCGCCGCCTACCACAATTCTACCGTCCTCACCATCGTCAAACCACAGCGCGTGAGTCATGCCGCGCACAGTATCACCTAAGCTATTCGTTTCACCGGTGGGATTGATGTTGTTATACCAGACGGTTGTACCGTCATCGTTAATGTCCAAGCAATACATGAAATGGTTTGAGCTTGAGCTGTATGGGCTGGCTAACGTGACGGTATAGACATAGTCCTCGGTTATTGCCGGACCGGCCATTTTATAGGTACCGGAAAGCTCCGCGTACCATGTCAGGGAGTAGTTTTCATGGTCGAAATTCTGGATATTTGGGTTACGTCCAATACCGCTCGAATCGTACTGGAAGCATGACCATTCCGGCGGGTCTTCCTGCTGAGGGGTTTCATCGCTGACATCAGCGGTGGATGTGAAATAGACCGCCTGGGTTTCGCCGGTGAGCAGTCCGCCGTAATCGACAGCTTCGCATTCAACGGTGATGAACAGATCGATCTGTGTCGCGGCGGGTGTGGCACCCATGATATCGATCTCGTATGTCGAATATCCCACACCGCCGGTAAGCGCGACTGCGCTGGATGCGGCGGGGAAGTTGCCGGCGCTGTTGATGTAAACCGTATTAAGATCGGCGTTGTACCAGTCATAAACATCGATCGACAGGCTCAGATCGCCGCCGTTGTCGACGCCGTCATACCACAACGTGTTTTCCGTCTCGGTGATAACAATATTCCATGCTTCCGGTCGATTTGCATTCTCACCAAAATCTGCGGGAGCTTCCCACGGTGGATCGCCTTCGGGAAATACCCAGTTGGCATCGATGGCATAGTTGAATATAAGCCCGGTTGTACCCATATCGATGGTGAACCGGCGCACGTTCTTCTGACCCGCCGAGAATATACCGCGTCCTGCCGGGTCAACCTCGCTGAGGTCCCCGGTGGGATTGGATATATCATCGGCAAAATATTTGTAACCGTTCAAAGTGGCGCTGAAATCGGCGTATGAATCCGGCGCGCCCAAAAGGCCGTCGTTGTAGCCGAATATCGTCCCGGTATTTATTGGAAATTCCGCGGGATTCCACCAGCGCGAATAACCGTCAGGGTTCACCAGGTGCAGATCATCCGGTCCGGGCATGAGCAGGTCGGGATCGGAGAATCCACCGGCGCTGCCGCTGGAAATTAGGATGCCGCAGACATCGAAGCCGGTGAATTCGGTCAGCCCCAGAAACGGGTGCCGCAGACCGATATCAGCGTCGATTATGTTTCCATTGAATTCGAGGCTTTCCAGTGTCAAGTTCAGGAGAGGGGGTGGTTCGAGGAACGGAAGAGCGTTGAGATGCATATCAACGGCCCGAAGAGGAATTATTTCCAGTGTTTCAGCAACAGGATCCGCGATGCATTGATACATTCCCCAAAGCTGGTGCATGGAAGTTGTAGATGAATCGCGGGGAGCGTTGTTGTCGGGGGTGATTGGGAGATCGGTTCCCCCGGAACAACCTATTGCCAATGCAAGGCAACAGATGAGGGCAATTCCTGTCCAATGTTTCATTCAGATATCCTCCTTGTTGTCTGCTATAAGGTTTTGATGCGGTATTCAGTGCGTTAAATATTATATAATGCATTGTGGCAGGGGCAATTTTAAGCAAACAATTGAATGACAGGAATGCCCACCCCCTTAATAATCCTTATAAAACCCGCATCAAATTTCATGGACACTAATATTTTCAGGGGTATAACCATGCATGGACAATTGTCAAAAAAGGTCCTCGCGATTGCTTATTTCAAATCATCCGGGTGCCGCACACCCAAATACGCCGGGTGCCGCACACTTCAGTGTGCGATTTGTGCCGCGATGCTGCTCGCCTTCCTGACCATCGGATGCTCCGGTGGTGATGCCGTATCCCCGGTGGTCGATGATCAAAACATAGTACCTGCCCGTACCGACGCCGCGCACCAGCTATGGGGCATATACGATATCTCCATCGACCTGAAGACCGGGACCATCGACATCATCCCTCTCAGGCAGACTCAACTCAGATTGAATGCCGTCCCCGCTCTCGAGCCACCGCCATTGGCGAACCTCAATGTCGCCAACGTTGTAATAATCCCCCCCTCACCGTTGGAAGACGGTCGAATTTTATGTGATGTGCTGCTGACGAACCCGTATGCCGGATTATCAATATTCACCGGCTTCGATGTAAAGGGCATTGTCTTCGGCCCGATGCTCGACAACGCCGACGGCACAACCCGCTGGTGGAATCCGGTCGAATTCACCGGCTCCGGAATATTTGGGTTCAAACCAGGTATGCTCGGACACCAGGATATTTCAGCTTTCACCGAGATTTTTAACGACTACAAATATTTCAGCCTGGGACTCAACACCGACGATGTTCTCTCCGAAGAACCGGTCATCGGTACGGTTATCGATAACCGCGGGCATTTCCCCGTCGGGGAAACACTTTCACGTCACTATGAAATAAACTTCGGCCCGGACGCCGCCGATTTCTTCATCTTCCAGTATGCCGTTGATGCATCCTGGGCTCCGCCGTCAGGGTCTCCGCCATATGAACCCGATGACTTCCCGCCCGATGCCAACCAGCCTGAGGCGTGGGTTATTACAACCGCCGAGATCGAGAATACACTCAATTACTTCAATGGCGAGGGTACGGGCGAACTCACCCTGCACGTCGCCGTCTATGACTGGCAGGATTGTGATGACACGCAGGTGGCCATGGTATGCGACGAACCCGGCGTGTTCATCCCGCAAATATCACTTGCGCCGATTACCGTTTACCCGAATTACGCGATATACGAATTCATTGTCACCGATGCAGTTCCCACACATGCGGGAGAACTTCCCATAATGATTTCAGCCCTGAGTTCCGACATAGTGTATGGCGAGGGCAACCCCTGGGGTACATATCCCGATGCTCACGTCACGGCCTTTTGGCATACGGAAGTTACGGTCACCAATGACCCGACCGGGCAGACCGATTGCGAAGGCACACTGCATGCGAATGTTGAGGGTGGAAATGCCTGGACGACCGACTTGGCACTCGACGCGAACGGTACTTCACCGATGTGGGATATGGCGTTCCAGCAGCATGGGCCTTATGCAGGTTATGTGATATATCCATACAAAGACAGCAGTGTGAGCGATGGGAAGGTCACCGCGCTGCATTATTTCGACGCCGACGCGCCGATCGATAATCCCACGAGCGGAGTTTTCTACCAGTTCCCAAATGAAGATAACTGCGACTGGGTATGGTCGGTCGATTGCGGCGCGACCGAGGGACGTGTCGCCTATGTCGGGAGCAATAATCCCGATACATTCATCGCGCTTGATAACGAGGGCACCAAGTTATCGGAAGTGATCGTCGGGTCGAACACTATCGCGATCCAGGCGATGTGCTTCGACGACTTCGATCAATTGTGGGTCTTGTCGCTGCATACGACCATGTTCGAACCGAATTGGCGGCTTCGCTACTTCGCGCAGGTTGACGGACCGCCTTATTATGTGGAAGCACTTGTGGTCGATCTGAGCCCATACTACCCGTTCTCGCTCCTGTCATTCATCTATGACATGGACTACAACTTCCAGTCTGAGAGGTTGTATATTTTCGATATGGACGGCGGGACATTCGAGAGCAACATGGGAAGCATCCATGTTTTCGATATCGGCCCCGGCGGCATTCCAGTCCACAACCAGGAACTGAGCCTTGAGACCGTCTTCCCCACAGCGGTTGATCTTCTGCCGGAAGGCCAGGACGGCAGGCATCATTGGCAATGGCACGTCGCATGGGGCGGGGATATATTCATCGACCATTCGTCGGGGGATAACGAGCGATGCCGCATCACATGCATGGCTGTTCTCGAAGATGACACCACCGACAGCGTGACGGATACATTCTGGATGCTGTTCGATGAAGACCTTGTGATGTTCGACAGTTTCCATGAACCGTTCTCAATCGAGCAGGGCGGAAAGTGCTGGGATACATTCGCCGTCAACCCCGATACCAACCGCAACATCGCAGCGATGTGGCGTAACAACACCTGGGAATACGTCCCCAAACCGGCTGATTGGTAGGTTTTAAATCAGGTATAGAAGCGAATCTCCCTATCCTGCTTTTCTGGTGTTTCGGTAACTTGTTGCCGAAACCCGGATTGTCGTTCCCTTCCGCCTTCGCAAGAGCTTCGGCGGACAGGTACGGTCGCGGCTCGGATAGCCTGGAGATTTAATTATTCGAAATGTTGGTGACTAAAACACTCCGTGTGGCACCCTTCTGTCTTCAGAAGGGTGGTCTTTGGATAAGCCCTGGTTAGTTCA
>CBDVBS010000291.1:0-5332 GCA_965372275.1 uncultured bacterium
ATGGCATGTAACAGATTACAGATTACTGCCCGCAGGGCGTGCCGGCGGTGCATGGGCCTTATGTGCACAACTTCCGCGACATGGCGGCGTTTCTCGGCGACACGAAGCGGTCGTGCGCATACAAGGTAAGTGATGTGCACGAGCTATCGTTATTGCTGAAATTCCTGATCGAGGATGATGAGCGTATCGCCGAAACCCGCGAACGGTGTTTCAAGGCGGTGGAGGAAGGTTCCGGCGCCACGGAACGTTCGCTCGAACTGATAGCCGAGGTGATTGGAAGATAAGATATGCGTATTCCGATGAAATATCTTGTTCCCGTCGCGGTTATAGTGATGGCGCTGTTCGCCATCCTCCTCCTCACTTCGCGCCCGACGAGGGAAGTAGTGGAAGCGCCTCCGCATCCCGGTTATGAAGATCCGCCGGAATACCGGGAAGGTGTTCCGTTGGCGGAAATGGGATTGGAAATGCAGGCATATTGCGAGCCTGTCCAGGTTACGGACGGCCTCGTGAATAAGAAGATTCCCGCAATCGGCGTCAGCGGGGGTGTCGGCGGGCGTCCATACACGACTCACGTGATATGGACCGAGCCGGAGAACGGTGCGCGGGAAATATGGGAGAGTATCGGACCGATTGACGGGAGCGGATTTTCATTGAAGCATCTCATCTCAAAACCGGATGGGATGAAATCGTTCAACCCGGTTGCCGTCAGCGGCGCATTGAAGGTCTATCTCGGTTTCATGGACGAATCGGTGAACATTCGGGAAATCTGGTTCCGTGCCGGTGACGCCGGGGGCTGGACGGACGCCGAGCTTGCATCTGATGTTGATGTCAATTCACGCTCGTGGGGAGCCAACCCGATGGCATTCTACGATGCGGTGGAGGTTTACGAAGTTCCCCTCTTACTTTGGTTCGATCACCGTTTCACAAAGCATGAGGTGATGCTGAAAGCACGTATGGCCGGAATCTCCATACCGATCGATGCCGATTCACCCGTACTTGAGGATGGGGACTGGGGTAATGTGGTGCGTGTGACTGACGATGAATGGTTCCAGTTCGACCCGCATTCGGATTGGTCGTCATCGTATAATAGTTTTGAAGACAATGTAATCCACCTTGTCTATATGGATTCACGTTACGGTAAGCAGGAGGATAAGCATACGCAGCACGAAGGGAACTGCGAGATTTTCTACCGGTCGATACATCCCGACGGTCCGCTGGTTGAGAAGGATGAGTTGGGTAACCGGTATTATGCGGATCCTGACTGGATTATCGGTGATGAAGTGCAACTCAGTTTCACCAAGGGGTTGAGCGACCTGCCGCGTGTATGCGGAAAACGTTTTTTTAAGAATTCCGATTTGAATACCGCCTGTGCTGTCTGGCATGAACTCGATGTTGTTGCCGGAACCGCCGAGGTGCAATATTGCGAGATTGAAAATGGCAAGCGGGGTAAGCTGTATCGTATCAATCCTCCCGGCACACTCGCAATCAACCCGGAGATCATATCGGTGCCGATATCAGGCCATGAAGATCTGAAGGTGGTGGCTTACCAGCAATATGGAGAAGGGCAGGGGTTCCCGTTGGGCAAGGCGAATATATATATGAGAATTATCGATGGTGATGCGATATCCCGGCCGATCAAGGTGAGCAAATCGGGTTACACATGTTCGCATCCGAGGATGACGCGGCCCGGTTATACGCTTGAAGAGGATATTCCGCTGCTGATTGCATGGTCTGAGTATCGTGCCGGGAAGCCCGACTTAACGGGAGAGAGCCAGGTGTTCTTCCGTTCGTTCCTTATAAGGGAAATCCCGGAATGGCCGCCCGAGTCGCAGACATACCGCCGCGGGCGCGAAGGGGAATTGAGGCAATCCCACTAAACAAGTATTATTAATGATCGGGTGCCGCCTACAAACGAGACGGGGCGGAAAAAAGTCGAAAATCCTTGCAAACGGCAAAATGACATATTCTAAAACCCTTATCCAGAGCGGTTTCGGGACAAGGGTGTCCCGAAACATCGGGCCGGTTATGACTATTTTCCGGCCCGTCAAACGAGTCTTCGAGGTTTGTAGGTGAATATGGTAACATCACACCAATGCAATCCGGTTTCCACAAAACGCTCAAATATCAACGGCTCAACATTCCCGGTCAGGCTCATAAACTGACGTTTTCCTGTGTGAAGTACGAGAAATACGAAAACATGTGGATTACATTCATGCGAATCCAATCAGAAGGGGATTGGTTGGTGGGAGAGGAGGGACATTGTAAGATTTGCCTTGTTTCTTTTGCTTCATTTTGATCACCTACAAACCTCGAAGACTCGTTTGTAGGCGGCACCCGGGAGTATCTGTGAAGACCACGGTCAGTCCTCCCAAGGCGTCGGACAGACCGTGCCATCACGAACGAAAAATTTATGCAACGTTAGGGTGAAGTGTGCGGCACCCGCCTGATGGAAAGAATACCCGGCAAATTGGATTGGTATAAGAAGTCCTAAAAAAAAGGCCCGTGATAATCACGGGCCTTCCAAAAAGCAAAATTAAGGTATTAATACCTGCCGCGTCCGCCGCCGCCGCCGCCGCCACCTGGTCGACCTCTTCCGCCGCCGCCGCCTCTGCTTTCGCGCTCACGCGCTTCATTGATTACGATCTGCCTGCCATCGATGTCCTTGCCGTTAAGCTGTGCGATGGCTTCCTCGGCATCGTCCTCGTTTGTGAGGGTCACGAAGCCAAAGCCACGGGGGCGTCCCGTGTCGCGGTCTGTGATGATAACAACCTCTTCGGTGTCCCATCCGCCGTCAACGAAGAGCTGCTTCAGCGTTCCTTCGTCTACTCCGTAGGGAAGGTTCCCTACATACAATTTCTTACTCATCTAACAATTCTCCTTGCCCTGCTCGGGCTAATTAAATTTGATCCCCCTGCTATATGAAACTCCTCGGACAACGGCGTATTCCCAGCCAAAAAAGCAGATGCAAGGTCAACTATCACGTTAATCGTCGGCGGAGTGCCTTCAATGTAGCGGGACCGATATTTTTGACATATTCAAATATACTGCAAAATACAAAATGCACAAGGGATTATATACTATTCCTGCCAAATAACAACCTTTTTCAGCTTTTTTCTTCCAGTAATGCTTTCCGGGCGCTTTTCAGGCAGGTAAGTCAAGTTGCCGGAATTAGACCAATTCTACTTGGCAAATATTTTTCATGAGCTGGGTGCCGCACACTTCAGTGTGCGATGAGTGGCTTAACTTGCGGATTGGCGCACACTGAAGTGTGCGGCACCCGATTCAATTAGTCTTTCTTAAGGAGAATTGGTTTGAGTGGGTTACCAACCGGCGTTTATGGTTTACAATAGACCTGATGGCGGAACGTATTATCAAATCGGAAGAATTGCCCGAAGATCTGGAAGCGCCGGTGGGATTGAGGCCACAGAAGCTGGATGAATATATCGGCCAGTTGGAGGTTGTCGAGAACCTTCGCATCGGCATCGAAGCCGCGAAAGGGCGCGGCGAACCGGTCGATCATATACTGTTTTACGGCCCGCCGGGGCTTGGCAAGACCACGCTTGCACATATTGTTTCCAACGAAATGGGAGCGGGATTTTGCGGAACATCAGGCCCGGCCCTGGATCGACCGGCCGACCTTGTGGCGATCCTGACGAACCTCGGTGAAGGGGACGTGTTTTTCATCGACGAGATACACCGCCTTAATCGCGTCGTGGAAGAATATCTCTATTCGGCGATGGAGGATTTCCAAGTCGATATAATCATCGGCAAGGGTCCGAATGCAAGAAGCGTAAAGCTGCCGTTGAAGAGTTTCACCATGATCGGCGCGACGACTCGTGCCGGACTGCTGACAAGTCCATTGCGCGACAGGTTCGGTATTATGCAGCATCTCGATTTCTATCCACCTGAAGATCTTGCCGAGATAGTGATGCGTTCATCCCGAGTGTTGAAGATCGAGGTTAACAGGGATGGCGCGGACATCATCGCCCGGCGTTCCCGGGGCACGCCTCGCGTCGCCAACCGGCTGCTGAAGCGGGTACGTGATTATGCGCAGGTTCGTGCCGGTGGCAAGATCGATGCCGATGTGGCCATCGAGGCTCTTGAGAATATGGGCATCGACGATAAAGGACTCGATCAACTGGATATGCTGTTCCTGCTGGCGATCATTGAAAAGTATGACGGCGGCCCGGTGGGACTGGATACACTCGCGGCGACGCTCTGCGAGGAAGTCGATACGCTTACCGATATCATTGAACCGTACCTGATGAAGATAGGTTTTCTCAAGCGGTCGCCAAGGGGACGCATCGCCACGAGAAGAGTGTATGAGCATCTTGGTGTCGACGTGCCTTCAAGGGATGATAACCAGGGGAGGATATTTTAGTGCTCCCGGAGAAGGTGCCGAAGCATTGTGGCGAACTTACTCCGCGCGTTGCATTGTTTACGTTTCTTCTCTATCTTATTTCGTTCTTCTTCCCGGGACTCTTCGGGGAGAATTTCTTAGCAAACACGCTTGTTCATGATCTGCTGCTGGTCATAATTATTGGAGCCACTCTCAACCATTACGGTGTATCTATCTCGCAACTGAAATTCCACAGGATGGCATCGACGGAATTTCTTTTCGCGATCGCTACCGGTGCACTTCTCATCGGACTCGATATCGGGCTTACCTGGTTGAGCTTCGGGTTGATCCCGGAGGAGATCGATCTGTTCAGTGAATTCATCGAGTCCATCAAACCGGCCAACATCCCGCAGATGATCGTGCTTGCCACCGAAGTGCTGATCATCACCGCGGTTCTCGAAGAATTGATATTCAGGGGAATCATGTTCAACGGCTTCAGGGGATTCGGATTCTGGCCCGCGGCAATACTGGCAAGTTTCCTGCCGAGCGTGTTGTATTACGTGGCGACATTCAGCCTGGCGATGTTCTTTCCGACATTGGTGCTCGGCCTGGTCTTATGCTGGGTGTATGAGAAGACAGGGAATATCATGGTCGTAATGCTCGCGCATATGATCTGGAATATCCTCTTTTTCCTCCAGGTGACGGATGTTGTGAATCTGACTTTATAACTTAGAGTCTCTAACAGGAATTTTCCTTAAATCATTCTATCTCAAGTCTGGGTGCCGCCTACAAACGAGTCTTCGAAGTTTGTAGGTGAATATGGTAACGTCATATCCATGCAATCCGGTTTCCACAAAACGTCTAAATGTATACGGTTCAACATTCCCGGTCACGTTCATGAACTGACGTTCTATCTTGTAAGATTTGCCTTGGTTCGCTTCCTTCATATTGATCACCTACAAACTTCGAAGACTCGTTTGTAGGCGGCACCCG
>CBDVBS010000292.1:0-5322 GCA_965372275.1 uncultured bacterium
TTACCGAAACACCGGAAATGTTAGGTTTCGGCAATAAATTACCGAAACACCGGAACACCGGAAACATACACGAAAAGGGTGGAACCAAATGTCGGACGAAGAAGTCAAAATCAACTTTGCCGGAGCCTGCGGAATATATTGCGGCGTATGCCCCTTGCCCTGCGACGGATGCGGACGTCACGAGGGAGGCGCGTTCTGGTGCGAAACATTCGGCCCGTGTCCACTTTACACCTGCTGCAGAAAAGAGAAGGAACTGTCGGGATGCGAACGATGCGGCGAATTCCCCTGCGGCAAATTGTTGGAAATGACATTCGATGTCAACCATCCCGAAAGCCGCGACCGTCTGTCCCTCGCTCTCCTCCGCCGCGAGCTTGGTGTCGAGGAATGGATAGGACGTTTAGCCGATTATTTCGCTTCCCTCAGGGAAGATGAGGTTTGAGATTTTTTGTATATAGAAATAAATAGGGGCAGTCACCTGTTTCCCTTTATGCCACTTCATTTACAATCTTTGTGATATACCTTTTTACGTTCTTTGTGGCACTCTTTTACGAGTCTTCGAGGAAAGGGGTGGTCAGTAGACATCAAGGCAAATCCCACATCATTGGGTAGCGCGTATCTATAGTGAGCGCCAGCGAACGATGATGCGCGCTTATACTGACTCTTCAAAAGCTTCTTTGATTCAGATGTTTCGGTACACCCTGTGCCGAAACCGATGATCTGCCGGATTAGTATCGGGACAAGGTGTCCCGATACATCGAACCTTTTCGCACACTTTACCCTAACGTTGCATAAATAATGAGTGATGGGTGGCACGGTTTGCTTGAGTCTTCGAGGGCTAACCGTGGTCTTGTTGCTTGACATGTCGGATACCACGGTCAGCTCGAAGACTCGCAGACCGTGCCACCCGCATATTTTCAGATGAAGACCACCCTTCTGAGGACAGAAGGGTGCCACACGGAAAATGAGATAGTAATCGAGCCTGTAATCAAATTTGAACATTACTTTATCCTCCTCCTTAGTGGTGCTATCATTCAATGGTGCCAGCCCCTAAAAAAGAAAAAATAGCTGAATCCGAATCGCGCGCAAGGAAATGGAACCTTCGCATCCTTTTCATATTCATCGTACTGATCTTCCTGTTACTGGTATCGGGGAAGCATTTCACGATGCTCGACAGCATCATCACCCAGCATGAGCCGTTCCGCTCGGACTTCAACGGTCCGCTGACGCAACCGGGATTGGTTCATATCAGCGACAATGTTACACAAATAATCCCCGGGAAAATATTCACACAGGAACAGATTCGCGACGGGCGTATCCCGCTATGGAACCCGCGCATCTTCTGCGGGATGCCGCATATGGCCGATCTGCATTCACAAGTGTTCAGCATCACCGATACGCCGTTCCTTATATTCATGCCGGTCGATGACGCACTCGGTGCTGCGGCACTTCTCAAACTGGTGTTAGCCGCATATTTCATGTATCTATTCTGCCGTCACCTGTGGATCGACAGGCGGTTGGCGTTGGCTGCCGGAATATTGTACGCATTTTCGTCATTCACATTAGCGTGGCTGCATTTTCCGTCGTTCCTTTCAACAACGCTTTACTACCCCCTCGGCCTGATGCTATGGGACCGTTATCTCACACAGGTTGAAGTGCGGTTGAGACGTCGCTCCCAATTGCTGCTTGGCCTGGTGATGGGGTTGATGATACTCGGCGGTCAACTCCAGTTGTTCGCGAATTTTGTCATCCTTGCCGGATTGTATGCCGCGTTTTCAGGACGTGGCACGTATGTTGGAAGCCGGTTATCACGTCTGAAAGGACTCGTGATGCCGTTCATCCTGGGGTTGATGATCGGGATGGTGCAACTGCTTCCGGCAATCGAACTGATGCTGCAATCGACGCGTACACCCGGCGGCTTCAATCTCATCACCGACATCCAGGCGGTTGCCTCGGCGCCTGCATTGGCCTTCAGTGTGATGGGAAACATACTGATGAAAATCCTTACCATTGCGTTTCCATTCGGGTGGGGCAGGCTTTTCCCAACCGACGCGCAGCCTTTTCCCGAGGCCGTTATATATGTGGGAGCGACCGCACTTCTGTGCCTTTTAGCATCTCCCCGCATACATCGCGGTCCGTTCGACCGGTTCCTTTACAGATTATGCATTGCCGCAATATTAGTGAATCTGTTTTCCCTTATCCTGAATTCCGTTTTCTCATTCTTCGGCCTGCTCGAATTTCTCAACCCCGGGCGATGCGCGATGGCGATAACGGTGCTGGCATTGCCGCTTCTTGCCGTATGGCGAATCGACTCATTCCGCAAAGGCGATCGCAGATTGGACCAGGTTATTAATCCCAAGACCGCTATCATCGCCGCATCAGTATTCTTCCTTGTGCTGCTCGGCGCATTTATTGTGATGGTCGCGCCGGTGTTGACCGGAAAATCACCGGCATTGAATTCCATCACGGTGGTGCTCTTCTATTTCGGCGAATTGATTGTCCTCATAATGCTGTTCAGGTATCTCAGGAACGCGGGTACTATGAGCAAGCGGGGGACCACCATAGAGATCATTGCCGCCGCGATGATAGCCGAAGGTTTGCTGTTAGCGGCGGTTATCGCTGTACCCGGAGCGAAATTAACAACTGAGGACGTCAAGTACAACAGCCTTACGCAGATATTTGCAAATGAAGAGGAACCTTTCAGGATTGCACGTTATGTCCCGCTCGACGAGAAGGACTTCAAGACGCCGAACAGACTGGTGAAACGGCGTTCCCCGATGGTCAAGCCAAACGAGGGGATGATAATCGGCATCGATGACTTCCAGGGTTATAACTCACTAAATCCGAAAATATTCAGCGAATATGTGAAAAGTATAGATGAACGGCTTTTCATGAATCTCCGGGGAAGTATCGACCTTTACTCCTTCGACCAGCTCGATGCACCGCAGCTCGATGAAGCGAACGTGGTCTTTATTCTTTCGGAGATACCGTTGGAACATTCATCATTGAGGAAAGTCCTCGATCATCCCGTGAAGGTTTATCGCAGGGAGAGTGCATATCCCCGTGCATTTCTCAGCTTCGCGGATGATAGTATCGCCCCGGTGGATATTCGGGAATACAATCCCGGGTTCTTGCGCGCATCATACGATTCTCAATCAGAGGGGGTTTTCGTGTTGACTGAAAATGCTCTCAGGGGTTGGGAAGCCCGTGTCGATGGGGAATGGGCTGAGATACATAAGCATCAGGGCACTCCGTTCATCAGTATCAATGCTCCTCCGGGAGAGCATGAAGTGGTTTTGACATACAAGCCGTTCACATTTTATTTCGGATTGTTTATAAGTCTTCTGGGGTTGGTTCTGGTGGTGGTGTTTCTTTGGCTTTTGCTTTCAAAGCGCGTTTCCTCTGCCCCGATGAAGGGATCTTCGCGATATGGCGGTACTTCGTGATCGCCCGCCTGCTCAGATCGTTGCCCATCATTTTAAGACGTTCCGTGATTTCCTCATCCGAGAAAACCTTTTCGGGCGTCTCTTCCTTGAGGATATTTTGAATCTCTGCAATCACCGATGACGAGGAATCGAAGAACACCGCGAACTCCCTGACTGAGTTGTCGGGGAACTGGACATAGCGGTTACGCAGTGCCCTTGTAACGGTTGACGGATGGAAACCGACTTCATTGGCCAGTCTTTCCCGTGTCAGCGGTTTAAGGCAGGCGGGTCCATTGCGGATGAATTCCTTTTGATAATCAACAAGCCATATCACGATACGGAGGATCGTATCCCGCCTCGTGTGAATATGCTCGATGAATTTCTTCGCCTTGTAGAGATGTTCCCGGATGTGTTTCCGCTCATCGCGGGAGAATTCTTTCGACCCGCCGTCCTTCATCTTCGTATATGCTTCCCTGTAGAAACGGGAAATTTTCAGATGCGGCAGACCCGATTCGATCAATTCAACGATGAGTTCGTCGCCCTCTTCGTATATCCTCACTTCCGGCTCGATGTAGATATTCTCGGCGGGTTCAAGTTTCCCTTCCAGGTTCAACTGCGCCGCCGGACTGTAGTAGAGCCTTTCCTTTATGAACTCAAATGCAGCGCGCACCATCTTGGTGCTGACACCGATCTTCTTGGCGATCTTCGCGAATCGCTCCTGCGCGGCTTCTTTCAGGTAATGCTGAACGATTTCACGCTCGGTATCGACATCCCGGTTGTCCTGGATGGAAATAATATCAAGCTGCTTCAGCATGCATTCGGTGGGGTTACGCAGTCCCGCCCCCACCGGTTCGATACCGCTGATCGCGTCCCTCAGCCTGGCGATGATTTCGAACGTCGTCCTGTTCTCAATGGCAAGAGTTTCATCGTCCTGGGGAATGAAACCGTTGCTGTCCACCATGGCAACGAGGTCGTCCATGATGACACGTTCCTCGGGAGTTAACTCGTGCGGGATATATGGCAGTCCGGCCTTCAGGTGATCCGAGATCGTGAATGGCCTGATGGCACGTGCGAATTTATCCCGCCCCTCTTCGTCCTCCGAGGATTTTTCGTAATAGGATGCTTCGTACAAACCATCGTTTGAATGGTAGATATCATTCATGAAATCGAGGGTGCCTTCCGACAGGTCTTCCTCTTTGCGGTCGGCCTTGTCCGCCTGTCCGGGACGACATGTGGTGCAGGACTCACCACTTTCCATCATTTCCCCACACCTGGGGCAGCGACGCACTTCCTCTTTCTCAAGCGCCGGGTTGGACCTGAGTTCTTCTTCAATCGCGGCTTCGAGTTCGAGCAGGGGTTTCTGGAGCAGTTCATAGTATAAAACCTGCTCTGGTGAGAGCCGTTGTTCCTGGATGAGACGTTGTCGTTGTAGTAGTTCCATTTCGTGCTTACAAGTTGTGTTCCATTTTTAAAATCACTCTAATTATACTATCGCAACATCTCCCCCACAAGTCCGACTTGAAGCGCGAAGCCGCCTTGTGGTAAGCATTAAACGGTGGAACGAACAGCCGGTAAAATTAGCTGTATTACTAATATAAATTCCCCGGTGGGATGCGGGGTCACAAGTGAGATCAGACTAATCCCAGTAACTGGATAATTGAGTGAACGGGTAGTGTAGGTCTCTGACCTACACTCGCAGTTAGAGTTACGTCATGTGTTGTATGCATCTCGTAGGGGTGAGCCGGAGGCTCGCCCTCCGGGTAAAGCGCCTGGCACCGGAGGGTGACCCTCCGGGTCACCCCTACGGAAGACGTGCCCGGTCACCCAGGAGAACGACGGGGCCAGGTGGTTGGAGCGACCTATCCGTCGTGGCAATAACAAGGATAGCAGAGACTTGCGT
>CBDVBS010000293.1:0-5322 GCA_965372275.1 uncultured bacterium
AGAAGCAGGCTTTGGAGTCGCCATTGATGGAAGCGGCAATGCTTATATCACGGGCTCTTTCTATGGAACTGTAGACTTCGACCCCGGCCCCGGAATCGACGAGCATACATCAAATGGCTGGTTTGATATATTCCTGAGCAAGTTTAATTCGAGCGGCGATTTCCAATGGGCTCGTACCTTGGGTGGAAGTGATTGGGAATCAGTCTATGGAATCGCCATCGATGGAAGCAGCAACGCTTATATTACAGGTGAGTTCACTGGTACTGTAGACTTCAACCCCGGCTCCGTAATCGACGAGCATACTTCCAATGGTAGTTATGATATTTTCCTGATCAAAATCCCACCGGATGGGAATTGGTGATTGCGGTGTGCGTTTACCACTGGTTCTTTCCATTTCAAAGAAGTGTCCACTCCCTCACGGTCGTGGCTCGGATTCAGTGGTGCCGCGCACTTGGTATAGGATAAGATGCCGGCTGGAAGCCAGCGCTCCAGTAAACAGGAACAAGCAATTGAAGAATAGTTATTGCAGGTGCAGAACCACAGCTTGCATCAGGAGGCCAGAATATTCGAAATGTTGCCAAGAACCTTCTTCTTCTGTGTGTGGTCCTGTTCGCCAGCAACAGCCTGGGATGCAGTGATTGGCTGGAAGTCACCCGCGTCAGACTCATTACAAATTACTACTCTTCACAAAAATCCAATATTCCCGGCAATGCTAATGAGATCCCTCAGAGCAAAGGCTGGGTACGCACCTGGGGTGGGGGTTCTGATGAATATTGCGGAGGAGTCGCTATCGACGGAAGCGGCAATGCCTATGTTACGGGCAGGTTCGGCAGGGCTGCGGACCTCGACCCAGGCCCTGGAGTTGACGAGCATACTTCCAATGGTGAAAGTGATATATTCCTGAGCAAGTTCGATTCGGAAGGCGATCTCCAATGGGCCCGTACCTGGGATATGCATTTAGTTTTAGGCAATGGAGTCACCATCGATGGAAGCGGCAATATATATACTACAGGCGATTTCCAGGGCACTGTTGACTTCGACCCCGGCCCCGGAGTTGACGAGCATACAGCAAATGGCTGGTTTGATATATTCCTGAGCAAGTTTAATTCGAGCGGCGATTTCCAATGGGCTCGTACCTTGGGTGGAAGTGATTGGGAATCAGTCTATGGAATCGCCATCGATGGAAGCAGCAACGCTTATATTACAGGTGAGTTCACTGGTACTGTAGACTTCAACCCCGGCTCCGTAATCGACGAGCATACTTCCAATGGTAGTTATGATATTTTCCTGATCAAAATCCCACCGGATGGGAATTGGTGATTGCGGTGTGCGTTTACCACTGGTTCTTTCCATTTCAAAGAAGTGTCCACTCCCTCACGGTCGTGGCTCGGATTCAGTGGTGCCGCGCACTTGGTATAGGATAAGATGCCGGCTGGAAGCCAGCGCTCCAGTAAACAGGAACAAGCAATTGAAGAATAGTTATTGCAGGTGCAGAACCACAGCTTGCATCAGGAGGCCAGAATATTCGAAATGTTGCCAAGAACCTTCTTCTTCTGTGTGTGGTCCTGTTCGCCAGCAACAGCCTGGGATGCAGTGATTGGCTGGAAGTCACCCGCGTCAGACTCATTACAAATTACTACTCTTCACAAAAATCCAATATTCCCGGCAATGCTAATGAGATCCCTCAGAGCAAAGGCTGGGTACGCACCTGGGGTGGGGGTTCTGATGAATATTGCGGAGGAGTCGCTATCGACGGAAGCGGCAATGCCTATGTTACGGGCAGGTTCGGCAGGGCTGCGGACCTCGACCCAGGCCCTGGAGTTGACGAGCATACTTCCAATGGTGAAAGTGATATATTCCTGAGCAAGTTCGATTCGGAAGGCGATCTCCAATGGGCCCGTACCTGGGGCGGAGATGAGCGGGATTTTGGGATTGGCCTCACCGTTGATGTAAGCGGCAATACTTATACCACAGGCGATTTCCAGGGCACTGTTGACTTCGACCCGGGGCCCGGAGTCGACGAGCATTCATCACTTGGCGGTTATGATATTTTCCTGTGCAAGTTCGATTCGAGCGGCGTTTTCCAGTGGGCCAGCACCTGGGGCGGTTTTTTTGATGATAGAGGCTATGCAGTTACCATCGATGGTAGCGGCAATGCTTATATTACAGGCTATTTTTATGGCATTGTTGACTTCGACCCGGGGACCGGAGTCGACGAGCATTCATCACTTGGCAAGAATGATATTTTCCTGAGCAAGTTCGATTCGAACGGTGAATTCCAATGGGCCCACACACTGGGTGGGTATTTTAACGATGCAGGCATTGAAGTCGCCATCGATGGCAGGGGCAATGCTTATGTTACGGGCAGGTTCAATGGTACTGTTGATTTCAACCCCGGTCCTGGAGTTGACGAGCATACCTCCAATGGTAACTATGATATATTCCTGAGCAAGTTTTCGACGGATGGGAATTGGTGATTGCGTTCCGTCAGACTGGTATAATTCATCCCGTGGAAAATGATCTGACAAAGAGATTCATGGAATTCTTCTCCCTCGACCGGAAAACCATCACGGGGGATTATGACTCCTGGTTATACTCCTATTACCGCAAGTTGTTCTCGGACCAACGTGAAGCGCGGGGATTTCTTGACTGGTGCAATCGCCTTGCGCATCTGTGTTCAGCGAAGGATGGGGAATTGCTGGATGCCGGGTGCGGGTTCGGGATAACCTGCTTCGGTTTCGCTGCATCGGATCATGCACCGCGAAGAGTGGTGGGGCTTGATCCGTCGGAAGGCAAAATAAGCACGATGAAGAAAATCGCCGAATTCCTGAATGTCGGTGAGGATGGGGTAGAACCATCATTGGGCGATGCAATGGCGCTGGAATTCGACGACGAATCATTCGACGCGGTATTTGTCAAGGATGTTGCATCCCATGTACGCGACCGCGAACTGTTCTTCCGCGAGATATCAAGAGTACTCAAACCCGGTGGAAGGTTTCTTCTGACCGATGAAAACAACGGTTTGAATTTGATGGGACTCAGTTCCCGCAGGAAATTATGGCTGCAAAATGAGGTCGGGCCGTTGCCTGATGCAACCTGGATGGCGAAGCCTTACAGAGACCAGCGACGCGATATGATTGCCGGGTGGTGTCCCCATTTGCCGGAAGGGTCAATTGAAAAACTCGCCGACGAATCGATCGGTATGTGGGGCGATGAATTGAAGAGAGCGGTGGAGAAATATAAACCGGGTGAGGTTTTTGTTTTTGCAAACACCGCTGATTTCGATTACAGGCATCCCGTTTCGGGTGAGTACATGGAATATCCATTCAACCCGTTTATTTTGGCAAAGGAAATCCCAGCGTATGGGTTCTCGAAGGCTTCGTATATCCGTCCCTGCTTTGCCACCGGTCATCCATTGAAAAAGGTGGCGGGTTCGATAATATCAGCGCTTCATCCGCTATCTGCAATCATCCAGCCCAGCCTGTATATCTTAGCCACAAAATAAGTAGGGTCGGACCCTATTTATTCTTCAGTATTCATGCAGGTTACAAAGAGCCAAAACCGATTAATAGGGTCGGACCTGAATTATGCTATATAAAAAGCCGCCCGGGGGATGTTAGGCGGCTTCAGGGTAGGTATTCTATTGCGAGAATTCACCTGGATCCAAGAGGTAATGGATAGGGGAGACTCGCATGGTAATAAGATGCTGTAAGTTACAGTTTTCTTATGGATTTTGTGAATTAAACGGATTTAATTTCTTTACACTTCGGTTCATTTCAAACCCCGATGTGATTGTTTACTCAATATCTTGATGATATAATTCGACCTCTTCCCCGGGTTAGCAATCATGAGATTTTGCCCGGTGGATATACAAGCTCAAAACAGAGAGGTGCAGCAATGGGTAATGACATCAAGAAAATTTTGGTTGTAGGCGCGGTGGGCCAGATCGGCTCGGAACTGACATTGGCTTTACGCGATAAGTGGGGTGGTGATAACGTGGTCGCGATGGGACGTAAGAGCAAACCGTCCGATGCCCTTCTCAATTCCGGCCCGTTCGAATGGGGCAATATAACGGACAAGAAATCATTGGAAGATGCAATAGATAAGCATAACATCGATACGATCATCAATATGGCCGCTATCCTCTCGGCAACGGGTGAGAAGAACCCGACCATGTGCTGGGACGTCAATATGAACGGCCTCTACAATGTACTTGAGATCGCGCGTGAGAAGGAACTCAACCAGGTGCTCTGCCCGAGTTCCATCGCGGTATTCGGCCCCTCAACACCGCAGGATAACACGCCTAATGACACGATCCTGAAACCGACCACGATGTACGGCGTGACCAAGGTCGCCGGTGAATTGCTGTGTGACTACTATGTCAGTCGCTTCAATGTCGATGCGCGCGGACTTCGCTATCCCGGCATCATCTCAGCGGAGACACTTCCCGGCGGCGGCACCACCGACTACGCTGTCGAGATATACTACAAGGCGATCGAGGAAGGCAAATACACCTGCTTCCTGAAGGAAGACTGCGAACTTCCGATGATGTACATGCCGGACTGCATCAAGTCAACGATCGACCTGATGACTGCGCCGTTCGATACGCTGACGCATCACTCCGACTTCAATGTGGGTGCTTTCAGTGTTTCACCGGGCAAGCTCTTCGCGGAGATCAAGAAGCATATTCCCGATTTCACGATCACCTACGAACCGGACTTCCGCCAGGCTATCGCCGACTCGTGGCCGAACAGCGTCGATGATTCCTGCGCCCGCGAAGAGTGGGGATGGGAACCCGAATACGACCTCGCCAAGATGACCATCGACATGCTCGAAAAACTTGGCAAACGTCATGCTGAGGGGAAGTTATACGGGTAATAAACACTGACAATTCGATTTAAAATTCGCAACCCGACATTCCCTTGCCGGGAATTTTCTTAACTTCATGTAGCCCGGCATTCTGATGCCGGGAAATAAATTCTGATATAATGGACATATGGTAGGGTATCGACGAAATAAACCATGCAATCCTGATTCTGAATTTTCCCTGACGCTTGTAACGGACAAACGTAAAACGTGGTTCATCACCGACGCCGACCTCGAAATTGCTCATAACGCGATGGGCGCAATACGCGACCGCTATTGCCTCAATTTCATCGCCTGGGTCATCCTTCCTGACCATCTGCATTGGATCATCGAACCTTGTGGAGCCGATTATTCGAAGATTGTGTTTTCATTTAAGAAGCGTGTGAGCTACCATTACAGGCAGCGGGGATTCGTTCCGGAGGGTGAAAAATTCTGGCAGGACCGATTCTGGGAACA
>CBDVBS010000294.1:0-5318 GCA_965372275.1 uncultured bacterium
AGTAATAAGCCGTGCCCTGGGGCCGTTGAACAAGGGATACTTTGAGGTTATACAGGTTGTACCCGGAATATTGATGAATTTCGGCCTCTTTGGTTTCGACCATTCGAATGTTTATTTCTCGGGACGTAAACAGGGCAGGATACCCGTATTGATTGCGAACAGTCTTGTTCTCGGGATAGTGCTTGGCATTGCAAGTGCGCTCCTCGGGGTAATCTACTACCTGATCTTCGAAGACAAGTATGTTGACCTGTACAAGGAATTCGGGAAGCTGATCGTCTGGGTGCCACTTGTTGTCATTCCCCTCCATTTGATCTCGGTCTATTTCGATATGATCGTTTACGGCACCAACAGGATATGGGTGCGCAACCTGAAGGATGTATTCAATGTATTCCTCCGGCTTGTTTTTCCCATCCTTTTTGTCATCGCCCTGAAGATGGGAGTTATCGGCATGGTCTGGGCGTTCATCATCATGGGTATATGCCTTTTCCTGTATTCCTGGTACTTCCTCAAAAAATTCTTCCGGGGGAAGATGGGGGAATTCAGTTGGGGGACCGTAAAAGAATCATTTGCATTTGGGAAATTTGAATTCGGGTCCAATTTCGCATCATACCTTTTTTACAAAGTTGATATCTTACTGTTGTTTCTTCTTCTGCCCATGACCAAGGTGAGTTTTATCGGTGTGGAATATGAGAAGGAAGCATTGATAGGTTTCTACACAATCGCGGTTACAGCTATTACGCTCATCTGGACTATACCGGACAGCATAACCACCGCGTTGAAGCCCAAGATCACCATAAAGGGGGAAGAGGAAAGAAGGAAACTTGTCCCACCGAGTCTCAGGATTTGTTTGATCACCGTCCTCGCTGCATCCGTGCTGGCGGGACTGCTTGTTAAACCGGCAATTGCCATTGTCTTTGGAGATGGCTCCGGCAGTAGTGACGACTGGACACCGGCGGCTGTCCCTTTCTATTGGCTCATCCCCGGGATTCTCACGTTGAGTATCGCCAAGATATTCGCCACGGATCTGTTCTCAAGGGGCAAGCCATATTACGCCACATGGATAAGCGTGTTCAGCCTTTGCGTTAACCTGGTATTGAATTTCATACTCATTCCAAGTCCCGGTTATTATGGCGGTATTGTAGGCGCGGCGATTGCATCGAGCATCTCATATACAATCAGCTTCCTGCTGTTTTGCTATTGTTTCCGCAAAGAATCAGGTATGAGTTTCAGCCTTATGTTCATACCGAGGTTGAGTGATTTCAGGGAGATTCGGGATAAAGTGCTGACGCTGCTAAGGTTGAAACCAAAAGATGAGGAGGATGGATAATGAACGAGGTGCCTGACGGAAAAGAAATCCGCATCCTGATCATCGGTCCGACCAAACCGTTGGGCGGGATGGAGAATTGCGTGATCCTTCATGCGTCCCTCGATTTGGGCGAGGGATACCGCCTGTATCACCTCGATAACAAATATCATCCCATCGTGCGCAAAGCGAAAGTGTTGAAGCTGATCTACCTGTATGCCACGCTGCTACCGAAGATGAAAAAAATCATCCGGGATGAGAAGATCGACATCGTTCACATACACAGCACGAGTTTCAAAAATGTATTCAAGAATATCCAAATACAGGAAGCAGTGAAGAAGCTCGGAGTCAAATCGATTATTCACATACACGGCGGTTATTTCGACCGTTTTTATGACGAACTCTCGGGTTTTCTGAAGAAGAGGCTCACACTTGGACTCAACCGTACGGATGGACTGATATGTCTTTCCGAGGGATGGAAGGAATTCTTCACCGGTACATTCAAGGATGCGAATGTTTACGTCCTTGAGAATGCCATCGATCTGCAGCCGTTTCTTGAGACCGGTGAATTTCGGGATTACGAGTATAAGGACGAATTCAATGTCCTCTACCTCGGACGTCTCAGCAAGATGAAGGGCTGCTTCGATCTTGTGGAAGTGGCGAAGAAACTTCGGGGCGGGGATATCCCCATGAAGTTCGTCCTCGCCGGGCGTTCCGAACGCGGTGAGACGTCGAAGCTCAAGTGGACGATCCACGACGATAGATTGGGCGATCGCTTCGATCTCCCCGGTGAAGTGACCGGTTTCAGGCGGGATGAGCTTTTCAGGAAGGCTGATGCATTCATACTGCCGAGTTACGCCGAGGGTATGCCGATAACCGTGCTGGAAGCATTCGCTGTGGGACTTCCGACGATTGCCACGAATGTCGGGGCGACACCCGAAGTGATCCGTGACGGCGAGAACGGGCTTCTCTTCGATCCCGGGAATGTCGAGGGAATGACAAACGCCCTTGTCAGGCTGGCGAATGACAAAACCCTTCGCGAACGTCTTGGCAAAAATGCGTACGAGGATGTTCAAAAGCGTTTCAGCGCGCAGAGATGGGTGGATGAATTACGCGGGATATACACAGAGGTCGCGGGTGAAAAGTGATATAAGTAAAATCCTGCTTTTGTATTACAACTTCCCGCCGTACGCGTCGGGCGGGAGTTTCCGTCCGGCAAAAATGGCAAAATATCTCCCTAAGTATCATATCAGCCCGACAATAATATGTGCCGACAGGATACCTCGTCGTCCCAAGGATGACAGCCTGATGGCGGACGTGCCGAACCATCTTGATATCAGGCGCGTACCGGTACGCTTCGAACATTCGCTCTACTACAAGCTGATGTATAAGCTCGGCAAAGTCCCTTCGCTCAACGCGAAGTACAAACCGGAGACGACGGTCAAGTGGACCGACGATGTCTTCCCGCTCGCCGTAGAATTACTGAAGCAGAAGGAGATTGATTCGTTCCTCGTAAGCGCTCCGCCCTGGAGTATGATTACTTTGGGGACGCGATTGAAGGAGAAGACGAAGAAGAAATTCATTCTCGAATATCGTGATCCTTTCACCCAGGGGCCATTCTATCACCCGCCGAGGGATGACTTGCGCAAAGAGTTCGAGCGCATGGAAGAGGACGCCCTTCATGCCGCCGATGCCGTGGTGATGGTGACCGGCAAGTTCGCGAGGATGATGGTTCATCGCTGGCCGTTCACAGTTGATAAAATATCCGTGGTGCCGAACGGTTACGACGCGGATGATTTTCCGATTGAAGGAATTCTCCCTGAGAACTGGGGAAACAAATTCGTGTTAGCTTACGCAGGCAGTCTCTACACCGACTATCACACGGATGTTTTCATCGACGGCCTTAAACTCTGGCTGGATAAGAAACCCGGGTTGAAGAAGCAGGTTCTCATGTCCTACATGGGATTTATGGACAGGCGGCAGCGTAATTATATCGATTCATCGGGACTTGGCGGCATCACGGAATTCTCGGGCTACCTTCACCATCGCGGTGCGATTGCTATGATGTGCGCGGCGGATGTCCTGATATTGGCATTGCCGGATATCCCAAAAGCCGGCGGGCATATCTCCGCTAAGATCTATGAATACATGGCAAGCGGTACGCCGGTGTTGGCATCGGTGCCGGATGGGGAAATGTCCGAACTGATTGAAAAATCGGGCTGCGGATGGGTGGTCCCGCCGGACGATCCACGGGCGGTGGCTGAAAAACTCGATTATCTCTACCGTTTATGGTCGGACAACGCCCTCAGAGTGGAACCGGATGGGGATTATGTCGGGACGTTCACGAGGAGTAATGCCGCCGGGAAGCTGGCGGAAGTGATAAAATATCTCGATGGTGCAAAATAATAAATGTAACCCACGAAATAAATGGATGTAACCCACGAATCCCATTTCGTGGGTTACCATGCTTAAATTACTGGTGTTGATTGGAAGCCAAAGTCGAAAATAGAAAAGTAAAACAGTTGGCGATATTCTTCTGCTATTTCCTGCTGTTCGCCCTGCCGGTATTCTGGCCATCATCGTCTTACCTGCTCACCAAGGATATGGCGTATTCCTGGAACGACCAGGCGCGCATTGCCACCGTTGAGTCGCTCGTGGAGAGACATTCATTCAAGATCGAATATTCCCGCTACGGTCTGTTCACCGGTGACAAGATAATGCATCGGTCATCATTCTACGCCACGAAACCGCCCGTGCTCTCGTTCATCGGCGGGATGGTCTATGAACCCCTCTACCTGGTCTGGCCTCTCTTGCACGACGGTGAGAAGATGAGTTACTGGGATCACGAGCACATCATTTATCCGTTTGTCACTCTTTTCACCGTGGGGATATCATCGGCGTTGATGCTTCTGTTCCTCTATAAGGCGCTGCTGCTCCTGAATATGGAGGAGAGGTTCCGATGGTGGATAGTGCTGATAACCGCGTTCGGTTCGCTTGTGTTCACGTACACAACAGTATTTAACAACCACGCGTTCGCGGCGGCATGGCTTTTCATCGGATTCTATTTTGTCCTTCGTTCCTATCTCAGCGGCACCGGTGAATACAGGGACGGCGGTGGCGGGCCCATCAGGGCAAGATTGCTGGACGGATTCCTCGCCGGTGTATTTATCTCCCTCGCTGGCGTATGCGACCTCAGCGGGGCATTGGCGTTTCTGCCACTGGTGTTCCTGATGATGCTCTTCTCAAGACATCTGCGTCTACTTGCGCCGCTGTTCATACTCGGCGCGCTCGTCTGGCTTGTTCCGCACTTCTTTTTCAACTGGAAGATCACCGGCAATCCATGGACGCCGGTTTACCTTATGCGCGCGGCATATCTGACATCAGTCGCCGGGTATTATGGCGAGGTGTTTAACCAGGCCGAAGTGCATTGGTACTCCCCGCAGCGACTCGCATATATATTTCATTCCCTTTTCGGGCAGAGGGGAGCATTTCTCTACACCCCGGCGTTGTTATTCGGCTTTGCCGGATTGTTCAAGGTTATACGGTGGAACACATGGGGGATGCGTATGCCGGCGATCGTGGCGCTGCTCGGCATCGTGGCGAGCTGGCTCTATATATGCTTCTGGCCCGCGAACTGGGGAGGGACATCGTATGGGCTGCGTTACGCGGTGACCGCCACCCCGTTGCTCATATTCTTCGCCGCACCGTTATTCGAGGGAGTTACTAAACTTGACTGGAAGCTGATCCTGTTCCGTGAAGCCGGGATAATCGGCGGGATATTTGCATTCATCGGGGCGGTATATCCGTGGGGAGCGGCGGGAATGCTGCCACCGACGAATTTCTCTTTAGTGGAGAATATTCAGTACATCGGCCTCGATTTACTAAGCTGGCTACTCAAGATCAATTCCATTTAGATAATAGATACAGTCACTATTTCACTTTATGCCACTTTATGTACGCTCTTTGTGGCACCCCTTGTATCTTTTCCCTATGGCATCATTTGTATCAATTGGTT